>JBAZNU010000007.1 GCA_041649015.1 Ignavibacteria bacterium | reverse complement strand
GAAGATGATGCTTGTTAAATAATCATAATCAACATCTATTTTCAATGGCGCTGCTGAAAAGCGGCGCCTTTTTTATTTACAGGAAATCATCAAATATTATTAATCTTATCATGACTTAATAATTGAAAAAAGAGGCATAGGGTAACCAGCAAAACCAATTGACTTATTGCCTGTAAATAATTACAAAAACATATAAATCAAAGTGGTAAATGCAAACAAACTTAAGGCAACGTGAAATTTGCAGACTAATCGAACCATCGTTTATTAAAACTAAGCACTCGACAATAAATTAAAGACTTCTAAAACAGAGAGTAATCTTGTTGTCGTAAACCATGTTTCTGAAAGGAATTCTGCACTTTCCTGTAATTTGAATCAGTTGTTCTGTGAATTCATTCGAAGGGCCACTCTACGAAAATTTACTGTCGAATATTATAAGAAACTAACAACAAAACTTGTCAGAAATGAGACCCGCGATGAATTCCACTTAAAATGAAATTGAAATATTTTTAATAATTGATTATAATTTTAATTCATTCTTAACTCCTTTTATTAGTTAACTTATTGATAAATTAATGACTTAACATAAGGAGCTATCTTTTTGTCTTCCTCTTATTTTTGTCGTGTACTAAATTTAGCAAAAAAAGCATTAAATTTTGTGTTGCATTTTTGGTTAAATTCAGTTAAGATTGAATAAACTAATTTATTGGTTTCAATATCTTCAAGTACTAATTTGAATTACTTTTTTATAAAACTTAAAATGAAGGGAAAAAATTTTGAGAAAAATTTACTCGTTAGTTTTAGCTGTTTTAATTTTCATGACAGCTTCATTCAGTTATGCACAAAAGACAGATCATTCATTCGGTAAAGCACCGGAAAGCATGAATATGCCGAGTAGCATAATTAATGATAATTTATTAAATGCTAACAATCGCGGATTTGTTTACATTTCGGGGACAAATAGCCACCAATGGAATAAACAAGTCATGGGTAGTGTTGCAGTTACACCAATTGGTTCACCATTTACGACACCAGGTTGGATAGGTGCAACCGCAAGAACCTCAACAGGTATAATTTATGTTTGTAATCAGGCATCACCATTCCAGATTTGGTCACTTGATACTTTAACAGGCGCTCAGACGCTCGTTACGAGTGTGACAGGTGTACCATTTGCAAGTTTAACTGGTATAGTATGGGATCACACTACAAACACAATGTATGGTGTTGCATCAGACTTAACATCATCACAGATTTTAACGATTAATTTAACGACCGGTGTTGGAACTCCGATAGGTACAGCGTCAACTGTTTGCGGCGGTGCAATCGGAATTTACTGTGCACCTAACGGCACACTTTTTACAAACGACCTAGTAAATGATAACCTTGTTAAATGGGACAAAACAACAGGTGCACCGACTGTAGTCGGTCCTTTAAATTACGCTGCCAATTATGGACAGGATGGTGCATTTGATTTAAGTGACGGTACTCTTTATTTAGCTTCGGCAGGTCCAGGGAACATTCTCAGAATTTGTGATACCACGACGGGAGATGCATCAACAATTATAGGTACATATTCAGGACAACCGTCTTGTTTATCAATAGTAGCAGATGCAGGTCCGATTATTGTACACACACCGCTTCCAAACACGCAGAACGTTGCTGGTCCTTATTTAGTGAATGCAAATATAACAGCACAAGGTTCTACAATTTCTTCAGCAAAGGTTTTTTGGTCGAGAAATAATGTTTTACTCACTGACTCAATAGCAATGACAAATTCAGGAAGTAATTACTCAGCCAGTATTCCGGGAAATGGAACAAACTCAACCTATAGGTATCAAATCAGAGCATTACAGACAGATGGAAAAACAGGTTCTACAGGGGTTAACATGTTTATTGCTTCATCAACGGATACAACCAAACCGGTTATCACTCATACAACTCTTAATGATGTTCCGAAAACAGTTTGGCCCGCAACAGTTAACGCTCAGGTCACAGATCTTTTCGGTATTGACTCAGTTTGGGTAAGATGGTACAAAAATAACACCGGAACAGGTGTAAAACACTTCAAGCTTACTAATACAAGTGGTGACGACTATTCAGCAGCATTTAATTCTGTTAATTCTGATGTAATGCCCGGCGACTCAATATTCTACAAGATGTTTGCAAAGGATGCTTCAAATCAGCACAACACAGACTCCACAACTTTAAGATCGTTCGCGATTATTGCACAGGCAACTGCTTGTATAGGAACCGGTACAACATCAACAAGCTATCCGTTCTATACTCTTTACGAAGATTCAAGAACACAGATGCTGTACACGGCTGCAGAAATTACGGCAGCAGGCGGTGGTGCAGGATTTATCAACAAGCTCGGATTCACAATCTTAACCGTTGGTTCACCTGCAATGAGCAGCTTCTCAGTTAAGATGCAGACAATAACCGAAACAACTATATCAACCTGGACGACAACCGGTTGGACAGAAGTATTTACTTCTACAGGCTATACCCCTCCGGGAACGGGACTTCAATACATTGACCTTGCAACACCATACTTCTGGAATGGGACAGGAAGCTTGTTAATAGAAGTATGTTTCGATAATGATACGTGGTCAGGAAACAGTACCGTTGCAGGAACTACACAGACGGGAACGGTTGTACACAATCATGTTGACAATAGTGCAGGCTGCAACTTAACAGCAACTTCAACTGCTGCAACACGTCCTAATGTATGTCTTATTATTAACACAGGCGTTGGTGTAAACCCGGTAGGTTCAACAGTACCGCAGGTTTACTCATTAAGCCAGAACTATCCAAATCCATTTAATCCTTCAACAAAGATTAACTTTGCTATACCAAAGCAAGGATTAGTTACAATGAAGATTTATGATGTGCTTGGAAGAGAAGTAAGAACACTCGTAAACGAAGTTAAATCAGCAGGCACTTACACGGTTGATTTCAATGCTTCAGAATTCTCAAGCGGTGTTTACTTCTACAGATTACAGTCAGAAGGATTCACAGACATCAAGAAGATGATGCTTATAAAGTAAGAGCAGTAAACTGTAAGCAGTGAACTGTGACAGATAAAAATTTATTAAGGCGGTTAGAAATAGCCGCCTTTTTATTTTGTTTCATTTTAATCTGTGTTTATAAAAGCTTTGTTTCAGATTGAACCTATCTCAACCGAAATTGAATAGAAATTGAATAGAAATTGAATTATCTTTCACATAACTGCTATATTTAATTGGTGGTTAGCTAAATTTCAGCCATTTTTAGCAATGTTCAGCCTTTTTTAGCCATATTTCAGCCATTTTTAGCCTTACTTCAGCCTTTTTTAGCCTTACTTCAGCCTTTTTTAGCCATAAAGCAGCTTTAAGGTAGTGTGTTCTCGGCGTTATCTCAGCCAGATTTTTTATTCATTTGTACTTTGAATATCGGATGCTGAATTCTTAAGTAAGAATTGTATTCAATTAATAGTGTGAACTTGAGACAATTGAAAAAAGCCGAAATAAAAAATGACCGGTTTTTTATTTGTAAATTATTTTAAAATATTTCTATCTTCTATTTTAATAATATCTTTATTAAATTGTTTATTATTGTTTTATTAATTTTAACTTTATACAATGAAAAAACATCTTCTCACAGTATCAGCCATGCTGCTGTTTCTTTTTCTCCCGGTGTTTGTTTTTGCAAATGCCATTTCTAACGGCAGTACGGGAAAAGGTATCAATGTTAATATACTCGAGTCAAGACTTGGATATACTAAGATTGAATATACATTCAACGGTTACGATCAAAAAGAAATTTTAATTAACGGTAAAACTTACGTTTATCTAACAGCTCAGCCGGATATGGCGTTAATCATGGAAAAGGGTTCTCCTGAACTTCTCACATATAGAAAGAGTTTACTCATCCCTGATAATTCAGGAATGAATTACAGGATTCTTTCAAGAGACGCGGAAGAAGTGAGTACGCTTCCAATCATGCCTTCAAAAGGTCATTTCACAAGAGATATTGACCCTAATTCTGTTCCTTATACTTTCAGCAGTGTTTATTCTTCAGATAAATATTTTCCTGAAAACATCATATCACTTGATGATCCTTATATAGTAAGGGATTTTAGAGGATTGACGATCCAGTTTAATCCTATGCAATACAATCCTGTGAAGGGCAAGATGATGATAACAAAGAGAATTGTTATTGAAGTTTTTTCGGACAATTCAAAACAGGGATTAAATCCTTTTTTACGACTAAGACCGCTTGATAAAGTATCAAATGAATTTTCTGTTTTATATCATGATCTTTTCATGAATTACGGATTTGGTTCAACAAGGTTTGATTCAATTCCTGAACCGGGTAAGATGCTTGTTATCTGTCCGACAGCGTATATGACAACAATTCAGCCATTCGTTCAGTGGAAACAATCACGCGGGTTAAATGTTACTGTAGCAGAATATCCTACAGCAACAGGTTCAGGAAATACAGCAATTAAAACATACATACAGAATATGTATAATTCTGCGGGTTCTGTTACTTACATTGTATTGGTTGGAGAAAGCACAGACATTCCCACATTAAACGGGCAGTATGAATCTGCAGCATCAGACCCATGCTACGTAAAACTCGCGGGAACTGATGCTTATCCTGACGCTTTTATATCTCGTATATCCTGTCAGGGAACTGAGAAGGTAAACTATGTAATCCAAAAAGCAATTAAATTTGAAAGAGATATAAATTTCGGTGCTGCATGGTACAATAAAGGTACCGGTATAGGCGGACCAGATAACGGCGGTTCACCATCATATACAGATTCAATAAGAATGAATTTGGTAAGAGATACGTTAATGTTAGGTGGATTTACGCATGTTGATAAAGTAAACGGACCCGTAGCCACTGCTCAGACTTTGATAAACGTACTAAACGACGGCAGATATGTTTTAAATTACATAGGACATGGTTCCGGAACATCATGGAGTAATACGGGATTTGCAGTTGCCAATGCATATCAACTCGCAAACGGATGGAAGCAGCCATACTTGTTTGATGTTGCTTGTTTAAATGGCAAATTCACTCTTCCTGAATGTTTAGCGGAAGCACTTCTAAGAGCAGGAGATACTTCTGATCCGAAAGGCTGTGTCGGCATTTTTGCATCCTCAACAAACGCAAGCTGGGTACCGCCTTGTGATATGCAATTATACGCAAATCACCTCATGTCACGTCAATTTAGAAAAACAGCTGGTGCAATGTCATTTTTCGGTGTAATGTATGCCATGGATAAATGGGGACACAGCACAGGAGAAGGCTTGAAATTAATGGAACAATACAACATTTTTGGCGATTGCTCACTCTTGTTGACAAGAGGTGTTCCTCTCGGACCTGCAATCTCACACAGCCCGCTGCCGAATACAGAAAATATGACAGGACCTTATGTAGTAAATGCATCGATAAATACGATTAACTCAGGATTGGTAACCGGCAGGACAAAGCTGTTCTGGACGAGAGCAACAGCATTTGACAGTGTAACAATGACCAATTCAGGAGGTATTAACTGGACAGCAAACATACCGGGAAACGGTTCAGCAGCACTTTACAAATATTATATTTCGACAATAGATTCGATGGGAAGAACTTCAGTATCACCGGGAGGAGCTCCATTGAATTATTATTCTTTCAACGCAGCTACAGATATCACGAAACCTGTTATAACACATACATCACTTACGGACGTCCCGCTCACATTATGGCCGCCTACAGTTTCTGCCAATGCAACCGATAATATTGGAATAGATTCTGTTTGGGTAAAGTGGTACAAGAACAACACAAGCACGGGAATTAAACAATTCAAACTGCTTAATACAAGCGGTTCAAGCTTTAGTGCCCTATTTAATTCTTTACCCGGCGATGTCAGCGTGCATGACTCAATATTCTACAGAGTCTATGCGAGGGATAATTCAAGCCAGCACAATACAGATTCAACTACATTGAATTCATTCAAGATAATATCACAAACAACTGCTTGCATTGGAACGGGTACAACATCAACAAGTTTTCCTTTCTACACTCTATATGAAGACTCGAGAACTCAGATACTTTACAAAGCATCTGAAATAGTCGCAGGTGCAGGTGCAGCAGGATTTATAAATAAGATCGGTTTCACAGTATTAACCGTCGGTTCCCCTGCTATGAACGGATTCACGATAAAGATGCAGACAATATCAGCAACAACGATAACATCGTGGCTAAATTCAGGATGGTCAACGGTTTACACTAATTCCGCTTACACACCGGCAGGAACAGGTTTGCAGTACATTGAACTTGCAACACCTTACTACTGGAATGGTACAGGTAACCTATTAATAGAAATCTGCTTCGATAATTCAACATGGTCGTCTAACTCGACCGTAGCGGGTACTTCACAAACAGGTACAGTAGTTCACAACCACGTTGATAATAGTGCTGGATGTAATTTAACAGCGACATCAACAGCTTCTACGCGTCCTAACATATGCATGGTAATTAATACTGCAACGGGAGTGAATCCTGTCGGAACAAGTACCCCATCTGTTTATTCATTAAGCCAGAACTATCCTAATCCGTTTAACCCCGCAACAAAGATAAACTTTGCACTTCCAAAACAAGGATTCGTATCTCTCAAGATTTATGATGTACTTGGAAGAGAAATCAGGACACTCATTAACGAAGTAAAATCAGCGGGTAACTATACAGTTGATTTCAATGCTTCTGAATTCGCAAGTGGTGTTTACTTTTACAGGCTTGAATCGAATGGTTTCAGCGATATCAAGAAAATGATGCTGATAAAATAATGTCAGACAAACAGGCATTGTAAAAGCCAAAATTTATTCTATACGAAGGCGGTCATTTGGCCGCCTTTGTAATTTTTGCTGATAAATAAAATCAGTGTTTTTGTTTAAGATATACTTCATAAACTTAAGGCACAAATTAAGTCGAGTTTTTTATTCCCAATAGACCAATATTAACATGAACACTAATTAGTTTCTTTGAATTGAATGTAGAATACTATTTAATTAAATTATTTTTAATTTATAAACAGAGATAGAAAACAAAAGTTAAACATGAAGATATCCCTAAAGCTTTCCTTAATCATAATAGCGGCTGCCTCTTTTATAGTCTATTTCAACACATTAAATAATAACTTCGTTTATGACGATGAGACTATAATCGTCAAGAATGCAGATAATCTTCGCTTACAGAATATTCCGGGTTATTTTACCAATCAGGGCGAATACCGTTACGCATTCGGGCCTTTATACAGACCGCTTATAATGACATCATTTGCCGTTGACCACACCTTGTTCGGACTCAAACCCGGAGGATATCATTTCATGAATATTATTTTCCATGCTGTTTCAACGATGTTTTTATTTCTTATTCTATTAATGTTCTTTGGAAAATATGAAAACGGAATTCTTGCTTCATTACTGTCATCATTAATTTTTGCGGTGCACCCCGTTCATACAGAAGCGGTATCATTTATCAGTTCAAGAACAGACGTTTTAGCAACCATGTTCCTTTTTATTTCTTTTTACTGTTTTTTAATATTGCGTGGTTTTTCACTCCCAAAATTTCAAAAGGAAAAAGGAAAGGATAAAAAGCAATCACAACAACAAAAACCTGTTTCAGAAAAATATTTTATTTATTGTTTGTTGTTTTATTTTCTTGGACTTTTATCTAAAGAAATGATTATAACTTTGCCTCTTATATTCCTGCTTTTTGATTTGCTCATTTCAAAGGAAAAAATCAAAGTGGTATATAAAAATTACATTTATCTTTTCGGAGTAACAATATTATATTTGATTATCAGACACTTTGCAATACAAGGGATTGAAAAAAAGCTTGTGTCTGACTGGTTCTACGGCAAAGATTCGATTGTTATCATTGCGACCATGGTAAAAACCATCCCGGTATACTTCAAACTGATGTTTTTTCCTATAGGCCTGGTCTACAACTATAATGGCGTAATTTCATATTCAAACACACTTCTTGATTTAAACAGTTTTCTTTCGATATTATTTATAATTACCGCAATAACATTATCATTTTACTTAATAAAAAACAAAGTTTACTATTCATATTCTATTTTAGTATTTTTTATAGGATTGCTGCCTGTCATAAATATTATACCTACTGCAAATATTATGGCTGAAAGATATTTATATATGCTTACTTTCCCGTTATGCATCGCTATTGCATACTTTATTTCAACAAATTCAAATATTAAAAATATAAAGACATATACATGGATTTTATTGATAATAATTGTATTCTTTGGAATTCTAACAATTCAACGAAATCAGGTATGGAAAACGAATGAAACATTATGGATGTCAGCAGAAGGCGATAGCAGCCCTGCATCAATGATAAATATAGCAGGTTTATATACAAGGTCAAATCAGATAGATAAAGCCGAAAAGCTATACATCGATGCTTTAGAAATAAATCAATATATGATTAATGCTCATATAAACCTTGGTATTATCAATATGATTAGGGGGAAATATGACACAGCAGAAGTAAAACTCAGAAATGCTCTGGAAATTGATTCCAAGAATCCTAATGCTAATTACATGTATGCTAAACTAAAACTTATGACAAACAAGCCGACAGAGGCAAAAAATATTTTTGAAAACATGGAATCTAATTTACTTGAATATAAAGATTCAAAACGATTGCTTGATTCTCTCAAAAAATTGGGTATTTAGGCTTTAATTGATCCCTATATATTATTCTTCAATTTCTATACATCCTTAAATAGTTTTATCTTTTACATGAATTTTGTATCTTTAATATCAGAAAGTAAACAAAACCTCTATAAATAATTAAATAACACCGTAATGAAAAAATTATTTTTAATCGTCTTATTGCTTATAGCATACTCAGCATCCTATGCACAGTTTGCAGAAGTTAGCACAAGACTTAAACAGAAACTTTCATCGATGAGCCCGATGGAGTACACCCCCGTTCTTATTCTTCTTAAAGACAGGGTTAATATAGAAGCTCTTGATGCACAGCTTTATTCACAAAAAGCTAATGCACAATACCGTGCAAAGACTATAATTGAAGCTTTAATGGAAAAAGCTCGTACAACTCAAGGTCCAATTCTGTCTGCACTTGAAAGTAAGAAAATGGCAGGAAAGGTAAGAAGCTATGAAGCATTCTGGATAACTAATATGATTCTTGTTGACGCCAACGCCGAAACTATATTGGACTTAACTAGAAGAGCAGATGTTGATCAAATTGATTTGGACGGATTATTAGATTACGATAAACCTGTTAGCAGAAGTGATGCACCGGAAGGAACAGAAGCATCAGAGATTGGACTAAAAGTTATTAAAGCAAATAAGTTGTGGGAAATTGGAATTACTGGGCTTGGAAGACTCGTCATGAATATTGATACTGGTGTTGAGGGTACTCATCCTGCTCTTTCAGCCAGATGGCGTGGAAATAACGGTCAGCCCTGGTGGAGAGCATGGTTTGATAAGAATGGAAGTACTACAACTCCAACAGATTGCGATGATCATGGAACACATACAATGGGTATTATGTGCGGACGTTCGGCAGCAGGTGATACGGTTGGAGTTGCACCTAACGCACAATGGATAGCAGCAAGAACAATTTGTTCATCACCGCACACAAGCAATTCTATTGCAGCATTTCAGTGGGCAATGAATCCAGACAGTAATGCAAGTACAACCAGCGACATGCCGGATGCTATAGGAAATTCATGGTATGATCCGGACGTATCAAATGAATGTTCAGGAATTTATAAAACAACTCTTGATGCTCTTGAAGCAGCAGGTATTGCTGTTGTTTTCTCTTGCGGAAACAGCGGTCCGAGCGGAACGAGTATTACAAAGCCAAAAAATATAAACACAAATTCAGTAAATGCTTTCACAGTTGGAAGTATAAATGGAAATTCGTCGTTTCCTTATCCAATTTCTTCATACTCTTCAAGAGGACCTTCAGTATGCGGCGGAACAGGTTCATTATTAATAAAACCCGAAGTTTGTGCTCCGGGTGAGAATGTAAGATCTTCAGTAAGAGGCGGTGGTTATACAACTATGTCAGGTACATCTATGGCATGTCCGCACATTGTGGGTGCTGTTGCTCTTTTAAGAGAAGTTGCACCTAACTTAACCGGAAAACAGATTCTCGAAGCTCTTTATAATACGGCAGTTCAGCTTCCCGTTGGCGGAGTTGAAAATAACGATTACGGTAAAGGTGTTATTGATGTTTATGCAGCATTCCAATCTTTAGGACCGATGATCTCACATACGCCTCTGCCGAATACTGAAAACCTTACGGGTCCGTGTTTAATAAATTCAGAAGTAACTTCAGTTCTTTCCGGTGTTTCTACTGCAAAACTTCTCTGGTCAAGAAACAACACTAATATCACAGACAGCGTTGTTATGACAAAAGGCACAGGAAATAACTGGTCCGCCTCAATTCCGGGAAACGGTACAGCAGCTGTTTACAGGTATTTCATTAAGGCAATCGACAGCACTGACAGAGTCGGAACTAATCCTCCCGGTGCTCCTGCTGTACTTAACGTATTTACAGCATCACCCGATACATCAAAACCCATCATAACTCATACAACGATTGCAGATGTTCCAAAAACAACCTGGCCTGCAACAGTAACCGCAGTAGTAACGGATAATATAGGACTCGACTCTGTATGGGTGAAATGGTATAAAAATAGTACAGTAACCGGAATAAAAATGTTTAAACTTCTTAATACCGGAGAGAATAATTTCGCTGCTCAATTCAATTCAGCCAATTCAGATGTTAACGTTAATGACTCAATTTTCTACCGTGTATTTGCTAGAGATAATTCGCTTGCTCATAATACAGATTCCACTACACTCAGGACGTTTAAAATAATTGCTCAGGCCACTGCTTGTATAGGAACGGGCACATCATCTACAAGCTATCCGTTCTATACGCTTTACGAAGACTCAAGAACACAGATGCTTTACAAGTCCTCAGAAATTATAGCAGGAGGTGGTGCAGCGGGATTCATCAACAAGATTGGATTCACTATATTAACAGTCGGTTCCCCTGCAATGAACGGATTCTCTGTAAAGATGCAGACTATTGCTTCATCCACAATATCTTCATGGACCACGACAGGATGGACAGAAGTATATACTTCCTCTTCATACTCACCTGCAGGAACAGGATTACAGTACATAACCTTAACAACACCTTATTATTATAACGGAACGGGAAATCTTCTCGTTGAGGTCTGTTTTAATAATACAACTTGGTCATCGAATACAACAGTGGCTGGAACTTCTCAGACTGGTACGGTAGTTCACAATCACGTAGACAACTCAACAGGTTGTAACCTTACTGCTACATCTACTGCGGCTAATCGACCGAATGTATGTCTTGTTATTAACACAGCTGTTGGGGTAAATCCATCAGGTGCAAACGTACCTAACGTTTACTCATTGAGCCAGAATTATCCTAATCCGTTTAATCCTTCAACAAAGATAAACTTTGCAATTCCAAAGCAGGGACTTGTCACATTGAAGATTTATGACGTACTCGGCAGAGAGGTAAGAATACTTGTAAATGATGTTAAATCGGCAGGTAACTATACTGTTGATTTTAATGCATCTGAATTCTCAAGCGGTGTTTATTTCTATCGCATTCAGGCAAATGATTTTTCGGACGTAAAACGCATGCTGTTGGTCAAATAATAAAGTTATAAAGTTATATATAAAAGGCAGACGGATTAACCGTCTGCCTTTTTTGTTATTATAGTCAAATAAGTTTTACACCCTAAATTATAATCTAATTTTCGAATGACTTCCTTTTGATAATTAAATAGTGGTTCAATTAATGGTTCATTTAAAGGGAACTTTATTTTTTCTTTAAAATACTATTTTTCAATTCTATGCAATTATAAGTTTAATTTTAAAACTAATTTTCATAATTTTGAAATATATAATTATATGTGTTGAATATAAATATAGTTGAAATTTATTATCTCTCTCCGAACATTAAAATTCTTATCAATTTTAAATTTATACATATATGAAAAAATTTAATCTCTTTATTTCCCTTTTTATCACATTACTGTTAATAAGCTCAGCAGCATATTCTCAGCAAATTAGCTATTCAGATAATTGGGGACCAAACGGATTTACATTAACATCTCAGAAATCTAGTGGTGTCAGTGTAAATTTTTCAGTTACAAAACTTTATTTAGATGACGTTGTCGTAAATGGCTCAACGTTAAAAGCAGCAAAGATTGAAGGTGTTTTCCTTCCTAATGATGCGGGAAAACCTGACCTTGCGGGAACAGGTAGGTACATAGCTATTCCTCAGGGAGCAACTGCAACTTACAGAATTATTTCAGTAAGAACTGAAATTATTAAAAATGTTGACATAGCTCCAGCACCGGTAATTCCAAAAGACGACGACCCAACTCCTCTGAAATATAACAAAGATTTCAGTGTGTACGGCAAAAGCAGTCTTTATCCGGAATCACCCGTTATACTTTCAGAGCGTCAGCAAATACGCGGTGTAGACGTTGTAATGCTCGGTATCACACCATTCCAATACAATCCTGCAACCAAAGAATTAACCGTATACAAAGATATTCAGGTAGAAGTTAATTTCATTGGGGGAAACGGACATTTTGGAATTGATTCGTACAGAAGCAGATGGTGGGAACCAATCCTTAGCGATGCTATAGCAAATTATTCGTCTTTACCTAGAATTGATTTCTCAAAGCAAAATCCGTTAGACGCTTATGGTTATGAATATGTAATTATCATTCCAAACAATCCTATTTATGCTCCATGGGCTGATACATTAAGAAAGTTCAGAACAGCACAGGGTATCAAAACAGGGATATTTACTCTTGCTCAAATTGGAGGCAACAATGTTGAAGGGATTAAAGCGTGGGTTGTGAATGCTTACAATAACTGGGCTGTAAAACCCGTTGCCGTATGTTTGATGGCTGATTACAGTACTGACCCATCGGGCAATACCGGTATAATTTCTAAACTTCAGCCAGATTCGGGATATCCAAACTTCGCATCCGATAATTATTATGCAGATGTCAATAATGACGAAATGCCGGAAATTGTTTTTTCAAGGATTATCGGAAACAATGATACACAACTTCAGACTCTCATAACAAAGAATATAAATTATGAAAGAAATCCTCCTGTTAATCCAAGCTTCTACAGTAAACCTATAACAGCATTAGGGTGGCAGACGGAAAGATGGTTCCAGATTTGCTCTGAAGTACTTGGAGGATTCTTTAAAAGTATGGGCAAGACTCCGACAAGAATAAATAAAGTATATTCCGGTACTCCCAGTACAACATGGTCAACAGCTACTAATACTTCCACAGTAATTAACTATTTTGGAACTGCCGGAAACCTTAAATACATTCCAATGACACCGGATTCACTCGGTGGATGGAATGGCGGTACAGCAACGATGGTTAATAATGCAATAAATCAGGGTTCTTTCCTTTTACAGCATAGAGATCACGGTGAGTACGTAGGATGGGGAGAACCATCTTACTCGACATCAAATATAAGCGGTTTAACTAATACAGACCTGACATTCGTTTACTCGATCAACTGTCAGACAGGAGCATATCATAATCCATCAGGTTGTCCGTCCGAAGGCTCTTTCGTCGAGGTATTCTACAGGTATAAATACAACAATCAAAACTCTGGTGCTCTCGGTTTGGTTTGCCCTGCTGAAGTATCATACTCTTTCGTAAACGATACTTACTGCTGGGGTATGTATGATAACATGTGGCCAAACTTTATGCCTGATTATGGTACAACTCCGCCATCAAGAGACGTTAAACCTGCATTCGGAATGGCTGCCGGAAAGTATTTCCTGCAGCAATCATCATGGCCGTACAACACCAGTAATAAACTCGTAACATACAGACTTTTCCATATGCATGGCGATGCATTCTTGAATCTATTCTATGAAGTTCCTCAGAACTTAGTTGTTAACCATGCTAACGTTATTTTATCAGGTGTAAACACATTCAGTGTTACCGCTAATACCGGTTCATTCATCGCTATCTCTCAGGATACAAGTGTACTTGGAACAGCAACCGGAACCGGTTCACCGGTATCTATCACAATTCCTGGAACACAAGTTCCGGGACAATTTTTAACAGTAGTAGTTACAAAGCAAAACTATTACAGGTATGAATCTAATGTTCAGGTTATACCTCCGTCGGGTCCTTATGTTATTAAAGACTCTATTGCTATCAACGATGCACCTCCTCTCGGAAACGGGAACGGATTAATGGACTTCAGTGAAACTAATAAACTTGCACTAAGAGTTAAAAACGTCGGCTCGGCAACAGCTACCGGAGTTTCTGTGAAAGTCACAGAAAATGATCCTTTTATTACTATGACTGACTCAACTGAAACCTACGGAGATATAGCAGCAAACTCATCAATTATTAAGACAGATGCATTTGCTTACACAGTAGCAGGAAATATACCAGATGGCAGAAGTGTTGACTTTACAGTAACAGCAACCGGTAGTTCAACAGAATGGACCAGCAACTTTAGTATCACAGCACATTCTCCGGTTATTAAGATGGGTTCGCTCTCAATTATTGATTCTGCAGGAAATAATAACGGCAGATTCGACCCGGGTGAAACGGTAAAATTTAATATACCTATACTTAACACAGGTTCATCGAATGCAACAAGCGTATGCGCAAGATTATTCTCTCTTACGTCCGGTGTTACTATTGCAGGCGATAGCTTACATTACGGTTTAATAAATTGCAATGACTCTCTCAACAAACAATTCAATTTATCAGCAGAACCCACAATGCCTATCGGTACTTTAGCTAAGTTTGTACTAAAATCTTATACGGCAGGAGGTCTAATTACTTGTATCGATTCATTCGATGTTACTGTAGGACAGAACTGGTCAATTATCGGAACTGGAACGACTTCAACCAGCTATCCGTTCTATACGCTTTATGAAGACTCAAGAACACAAATGCTTTATAAGTCTTCTGAATATCTCGCAGGAGGCGGATCTCCGGGATTCATTAATAAAATTGGATTTACAATATTAACTCTCGGCTCACCTGCTATGAGCGGTTTTTCGGTAAAGATGCAGACTATTTCTGCTTCATCTATTTCCACATGGACAACAACAGGATGGACAGAAGTTTATACTTCTACTTCATACATTCCTGGGGGTACAGGACTTCAGTATATTAACCTTACTACGCCTTATTATTATAACGCAACAGGTAATCTGCTTATCGAAATTTGTTTCAACAATGAAACATGGTCTTCAAACACAACGGTAGCAGGTACATCTCAAACCGGTACAGTAGTTCACAACCACGTTGATAATAGTGCCGGATGTAATCTGACAGCCACATCTACGGCAGCAACTCGTCCGAATATTACATTCCTGTTCAATACTGCAGTAGGTGTAGACCCGGTTGGAGTATCAATACCGAAGGTTTATTCATTAAGCCAGAATTATCCAAATCCGTTTAATCCCTCAACAAAGATTAACTTCGACTTGCCTAAACAAGGATTAGTTTCTCTTAAAATTTATGACGTTCTTGGTAGAGAAATAAGAACGCTCGTTAATGAAGTTAAATCCCCTGGCAGCTATACTATAGATTTTAATGCCTCCGAATTTGCAAGCGGTGTTTATTTCTATAGGCTTCAGGTAAATGATTTCACTGATATAAAAAGAATGATGTTAATTAAATAAACTTGTTAAACTATTGAATATAAGGGTGCTGAACAGTTTCAGCACCCTTTTTTATTTATAATTTCTTTCAGATTATTAATAATTATTAAGATTTTTTAATAATATTTTTGAATAGAATATCATTAAAGAAATTATTAGTTTTATGAATATATTTTCCCGGGATAGTAGATATTATCTCATATCATAATGATAAGCTAAAGGTTGAATAATCAATACATCTTTTATATTTTAATTAATAGGATTTCCAAATCTAAAAACATTTCCTTATGAACAAATTTATTAAGTATTTAATTTTCCCGCTTTTTATTTTAATGTTTGCTTCCTTTACATATTCAAAAGAGTATCCGAAGGGTGTTAAATTGATAAAAGACGGTAATAACTACATAGTAGAATATTCGTTACCGCAGTACATAATGTCTGAAGTCAGGGGCGGTAATGAAACATTTACTTCTCTTGATATTCCTGAATATGGATTTACATCACAGGTCGGACAACCTAAACTGCCTCAAATTTCATTCTTTCTATTGATAAACAAGAATGAATCCGCTCCCGGATTAAACGTTCTCAGTAGAAATAAAAGTACTATAGAGCTGAGTTCTTTAATATACCCGGCTCAAATGCCTTGGGAGAAAACACAAAAACTCGAAGATAGACCATTTACAATCGATAGGGCTTATTACAGCTCTAAAGGCAGCTCGGACGGTCCATTTGCAACAATATCTGAACCTTTCGTAATTGCCGGGGCAAAAGGTGTTATGGTCACAATATATCCTTTTACATACAATCCCTCTTCCAATAAATTGGAAGCTGCTATTCAGGGTAAGTTCAGAATTAATTTGCAGTACTCCTCAAATCTTGATTTCTCTCCAAGACCCGCAATGGATGGGTTCTTTGACGTAAACTTTGTTAACTATGAATTCAAGAATGCAAAAGGTACAAACAATTATTTAATAATAACTGCACCTGAATTCGAAAGCGGTCTTTCTCCTTTCGTAACTCATAAACAAGGGCTCGGTTACAACGTGACTGTTGTAAATACTGGTGCAACAGGTACTACAAATTCTGCAATTAAAACGTACATTCAGAATCTGTATAACAATATCTCAACAAGACCTGAGTTCATTCTACTTGTCGGAGATATAGATAAAATCCCCTGCTGGACAGGAACAGGTACAGGAAGTCCAAGCACTGATTGGAACTATGCACTTCTTGAAGGTGGCGATATGTACGTAGATGCATTCCTCGGAAGATTCCCGATTCAAAACCTGACACAACTTGGCAATATAATTACAAAATCCATTTACATGGAAAATGGAGTAAATAGCTTATGGAAAAAGAATGTGTTCATGGCTTCAACCGATAACCACTCAATTAGCGAAGGCTCTCATAGTTTTGTTATTGATTCATTCTTTGTTCCGGGCGGCTTTACCGTTAACACGAAGCTTTGGTCTTACTACGGTGCAACTACAGCCCAGGTATCACAGTCTATAGACTCGGGAAAAATTTTCGCTATTTATTCCGGTCACGGCTCTGAAACGTCATGGGCTGATGGTCCTTCGTTCTCGCAATCAAATGTTAATGCACTAAATAATACAATATTTCCATTCGTTTATTCATTTGCATGTATTACAGGTTCTTATCATATTTCAGGTGAATGTTTTGCGGAAACATGGATTAGAAGCCCGAAAGCAGGTTCTGTTTTTTGGGGCTCATCAGTCAATTCTTATTGGGATGAAGATGATATTCTTGAAAGACGAATCGGAAGAGCTTTATTCACTGAAAACCTGAAGAAAACAGCCGAGAACTTTGTTAGAGCTAAGATTCTTTTGGTTCAGCACTTCGGAGGCTTAACAGGAATGATGCAAAGATACATCGAAATGTACAATTGTATGGGCGATCCTTCAATTTATCAATTGTCATATGGACCCGCAATAGCACACACACCGCTTTCAAATACTGAAAACCTTACAGGGCCTTACATTGTCAATTGTACTGTCAGTCCTTCAGGCAGTGCTATTACAGGTACCAAACTATTCTGGTCTAGAGCAACAACTTATGATAGTGTTACTATGACAAACACAGGTGGTAATAACTGGACTGCTAATATACCGGGAAATGGGGCATCATCAGTTTACAGATATTTTATAAGGACTCAGGATGCAATGAACAGAGTTACATATCTGCCCGGTGGAGCACCTGCAAACTATTTTACATTTACTGCAGCTACAGATATTAATAAACCCGTTATTTCTCATACTACCATTCCGGACGTTCCAAAAACTCAGTGGCCTGCAACCATTACTGCAAACGTTACCGATAATATTGGAATCGATTCAGTTTGGGTTAAATGGTATAAGAATTCACCCGCTGGAGGAATCAAGATGTTTAAACTTTTAAACACAAGCGGTTCCATTTTCAGCGCTCCGTTTAATTCTGCTATCTCGGACGTAAATGTTAACGATTCAATATTTTATTGCATTTGGGCTCAGGATAATTCTATTCAGCATAACTGCGACTCAACTACTATTAGGTCATTTAAAATTATCTCTCAAACTACAGCTTGTATCGGAACAGGCACAACTTCTACAAGTTATCCTTTCTATACTCTGTACGAAGATTCAAGAACTCAGATGTTATATAAATCATCTGAAATTCTTGCGGGTGGAGGTGCAGCTGGTTTTATTAATAAAATCGGATTCACAATATTATCTGTTGGAGATCCCGAAATGAGTAACTTCTCCGTGAAGATGCAGACAATTACTCCTTCCACTATCACATCATGGACAACTACTGGCTGGACAACGGTTTTTTCAGGAACATATAATCCAGCAGGAACAGGTCTACAGTATATTAATTTAACAACTCCTTATTTCTACAACGGGACAGGTAACCTGCTTATCGAAGTATGCTTTGATAACACAACATGGTCCTCAAATACTACGGTTGCAGGTACATCACAAACAGGAACTGTTATTCATAACCATGTTGACGGATCTTCAGGATGTACTCTGACCTCTACATCCACAGCATCTTCACGTCCGAACCTTTGTATGATAATAAACACAACCACGGGCGTAAATCCTGTTGGAACATCGTTACCTCAAGACTACACATTAAGACAAAACTATCCGAATCCGTTTAATCCAACGACAAAAATCAACTTTGCTCTTCCAAAACAAGGATTAGTATCGTTAAAGATTTACGACATTCTTGGAAGAGAAGTAAAAACACTCATTAATGAAGTGAAATCTGCAGGAAACTATACTGTTGATTTTAACGCATCAGAATATTCAAGCGGTGTTTATTTCTATAAACTTGAATCAAACGGTTTCAGTGATATAAAAAAGATGATGTTAATAAAATAAAAACATAAGTCTTCATTATATACCAAAAAGGTGCCGGGTTCGGCACCTTTTTTATTTGTTATATCACCTAATATACTGTTTTTATAATATTTTAGGTACTTCACAATCTCTTTATACATTATATTTTAATCCATATCTAATACAGTACTAATACAGTATAAATACAGTACTAATACAGTATAAATTGTTTAAATTCTATTATTGCAATTACTAAAACTAATTAAGATATGCTCATTTTCACATATTATATTATTCAAATTAATTATATTAAATAAATTTATTAATTT
Source organism: Ignavibacteria bacterium (assembly GCA_041649015.1). NCBI lineage: Bacteria > Pseudomonadati > Ignavibacteriota > Ignavibacteria > Ignavibacteria bacterium. Next base: position 160,626 of record JBAZNU010000007.1, on the reverse strand, counting down.
AATTTCCCTTATTATGAGATTGAAACTAATACTCGTTTCTTTGACATTAATTTTTGCATTCGGCATCAGTAATTTTTCAAATGCTCAAATAAGTGTCGAAGGAAAACCTCTCAGCAACTCTTATCAATTGAAAGCTAACATAGAAACATTTACCATGCCTGATTTTGATGTTGAAAAAATGCTAAGAGAAGACGCATTCGAATCACAATTTAAAGATATACCGCCAAGATTCGGGAAGAATTTTGACGTAAACTTTGGTTATGCAAATTCTGGTACAATAGATATTCTACCTAATGGAACCAAGGTCTGGAGATTAGCGATTAGATCTCCGAAAGCTGTTTCTATAAACCTTATTTTCGATAAATTCAATTTGCCTAAAGGCTCTACCTTCTTTATCTACAGCAAGGATAAAAGCCAAGTGTTCGGTGCTTATACAGAAATTAACAACCAACCCTCGAATATTTTTTCAACAACTCCTTGCATAGGTGAAGAAATAATACTCGAGTATAATGCCCCCCTTGGTTTGAGAGACCCGGAAATAAACTTATCATCTGTTATTCACGCATATAAAAATGTTTTCAATTATATGCAGATTAAAGATTACGGCGGTTCAGGTTCCTGCAACCGAAATGTATTCTGTCCGGACGGAGACTCTTACAGAGAACAAATTCGTGCGGTTGCTTTGATTATTAACGGCAGCGGTTCAAGATGGTGCACTGGTTCTTTGGTCAATAATACAAGATTTGACGGAACACCCTTTTTCTTAACAGCAAATCATTGTATTTCAGGACAAAATGTTGCTAACTGGGTCTTCATATTCAAATATGAAGCTCCTACTTGTCCTAATCCCGGAGGTGATGGTCCAACAACTTTCTCAATAAATGGGTCGACTCTGCTCGCTAATAACTCACATTCAGATTTTGCTTTACTTAAACTTTCAAGTAAACCCCCTGTAAGTTACAATGTTTATTACAATGGCTGGAGTCGTTCAAATGTACCCGCTACCGGAGGCGTCGGAATCCATCACCCTGCAGGTGACGTAAAGAAAATATCTTATGCTATGTTACCTTATACTCCAAGAACATATTTAGGAACTACAGTCCCGGGTGACAGTTCACACTGGCATGTTTCTTGGACGACTATGCCGGGTTCAGGACAAATTGCAATTACTGAAGGCGGTTCATCCGGATCTCCAATTTACGACCAGAATAAACGCGTCGTCGGTCAGCTTCATGGTGGGTACTCATCATGTACAGCTGCAGACAAAACAGATTACTATGGTAAATTTGACCGTTCCTGGAACTACGGTACGACACCTGCAACAAGGCTTAAAGACTGGCTTGATTCAGCAAACACAGGCGTAATGTTTGTAGATGGTTTCGACCCGAACTCAGGACCTCTAAATACATTTGCTTTACAGTCTCCTAATGCTGGTGTTAATGTAACAACGATACCCGGTTCAAGTACCGTTTACACTTTTAATTGGGATACATCTACGGCAGCAGCATCATACAAATGGATCTTTGGAACATCTTTACCCGTTAGATTGCTATCTATTGCTGTTCCGACAAAACCTTTCGATGTTTCACTCGGCCAGCTTGATACATACTTGGCAAGCCTGGGAGTTGCTCAGGGTGGTTCTATAAGTGGTTCTTGGGATGTATGGGCTTTCAGGAATAATCCTCCTGCAAATGATTCTCTTAAAGCATCAAACGGTCCGAGAACTATTACTTTCACGCGAACTATGCCATCACTAACAGCATTCTCGCTCGTTAGTCCTATAAATAATGCAAGAATAGAAACACAGTCTGGCAGCTCAGCTCCGCTAAAGATAAACTGGAATAGATCTGGAGCAGGAACAACATATAAATGGTTCTATGCATCACCAAACTTTAGTTCTCCTTCAAACATTAAATTCCGCTTTACATCTGATAATAGCGGGTATGATAGTGTACTTTCAACAACTATAGGCAGTATGGATTCCCTTCTCTCAGGAATCGGAGTAGCTATGGGAGATTCAACTGTCGGACAATGGAGAGTTTATGCTTATACAAGTACTGATTCTCTGGCATCTACACAAACAAATAATATAACATTTAAGAGACTTCCTATTGCAACTTCTTGCATCGGAACAGGTACTACATCAACAAGTTATCCTTTCTATACTTTATATGAAGATTCAAGAACACAAATGCTTTATAAAGCGTCAGAAATTATCGCTGGCGGAGGTATTGCGGGGCAGATATCAAAAATTGGTTTTGATGTTTTAACTGTAGGATCTCCTTCGATGAGTAATTTCTCAATTAAAATGCAGATGATTACTTCTTCAACAATCTCATCTTGGACTAATACTGGCTGGACAGAAGTATATTCCTCTGCATCTTATATCCCGTCAGGAACAGGTCTGCAATACATAGAACTGCAGATACCGTTTCATTTCAACGGAACCAGTAACCTACTCATTGAAGTTTGCTTTGATAACACAACATGGTCCTCAAATACTACGGTAAAGGGTTCATCGCAAACGGGAACTGTAGTACACAACCATATTGATGATGGAACAGGATGCAGTTTGACTGCAACTTCCACTGCATCAACAAGACCAAATTTATGTTTAGTAATGACACCACTAGTTGGTATTATAAACAATAATCAGAATGGATTACCGATAATTTACACATTATCACAAAACTATCCCAATCCGTTCAATCCTGTTACTAAAATTAACTTTGCAATCCCCAAACAAGGATTAGTTTCTCTAAAAATATACGATGTTCTGGGTAGAGAAGTAAAAACACTCGTGAATGAAATCAAGTCTGCAGGTTTCTATTCCGTTGATTTTAACGGAAATGAATTTGCTAGTGGCGTTTACTTCTATCGCCTCGAGTCAGAATCATTTAGAGACACGAAGCGTATGTTGCTTGTAAAATAAGATTATAATAATGAATAAAAGGCACCAAATCAATTTGGTGCCTTTTTTGTTTATAGTAAATATTTTTTGCCTTTATTCTTTTACCATTTATAAATAATATTTCAACATTTATAAAACCAAAATAACACTGTATGGCTAAATTAACTTTAGATAACTTAATAGAAAGGAATCTGATCAAAGGGAAAAAAGTTCTCGTACGCGTAGATTTCAACGTTCCTCTTGATGAAAGCAGAAAAATAACCGACCCAAAAAGAATTAATGAAAGTTTGGCAACAATAAATGCGATTACTAAAAACGGAGGTAAATGCATTCTTATGAGCCACCTCGGAAGACCAAAAGGTGAAAAGAATCCTAAGTACTCACTAAACGTAGTTGCAGAATTCTTTGCATCAGTACTTGGCAAACCAGTTTTATTTTCAGATGATTGTATAGGACCTGATAACAAGATAGTAATAGATAATATGAAAGAAGGCGATATACTTTTGATTGAGAACCTTCGTTTCTATAAGGATGAAGAAAAGAACGTCCCTGAATTTGCAGAAAAACTTGCGTCTTTTGGTGACATATATGTCAACGATGCTTTTGGGACCGCTCACCGTGCACATGCCTCTACAGAAGGGATTACACACTTTATTAAACAATGTGCAGCAGGATATCTTATGGAAAAAGAACTAAAATATCTGGCATCAGCAATTGATAATCCTAAACGCCCACTCTGTGCTATTCTTGGGGGTTCAAAGATATCCGGTAAGATTGATGTACTTGATAATCTATTAAAGATTGCAGACAAGATACTCATAGGCGGAGGTATGATGTTCACATTCTACAAAGCCATGGGACTTGAAATCGGGAAATCTATCCTCGAAGAAGATAAAGTAGAGCTTGCCAAAGAAGTACTTGAAAAAGTAAAGACATCGGGTAAAGAATTTCTTCTCCCATCTGACATAGTAATTGCTGATAAATTCGATAACTCAGCAAAAACAAAAATTGTTGCATTCGATAAATTCTCTGACGATAATAAAGAATGGATGGGAATGGACATCGGACCGGAAACCATAGATAAATATAAGGAAGCTATATTAAACTCAAAAACTATAGTCTGGAACGGACCAATGGGTGTCTTTGAAATGGATAAGTTCGCTAATGGTACATTTGAAGTAGCAAATGCTCTAGCTGAAGCGACAAAGAATGGTGCTGTAACAATTATCGGAGGAGGTGATTCTGCTGCTGCAATAGCTAAAGCAGGTCTTGAAAAAGAAGTATCTCACGTTTCAACGGGCGGCGGAGCTTCGCTGGAATTCCTTGAAGGTAAGAAACTACCGGGAGTTGAAGCTCTTAGTGATATTTAAATACATACAAATTAATTTAATACTAAAATGAGAATCATTGATTCTCATTTTAGTATATTAATATTTTCTAATTTTCAATTTTTGGTTTATCAACCAGAGCTACAGAAAACTCACCCTCAGCGGCAAGTTCTCCTCCCACAAAACTTTTGAAGGCTTTTCCCTTTAATTTACAAAATCCTCTTCTGTATGATAGGATTTCCATCTCAAAGATAAGTTGATCACCAGGAATAACCTGCTTCTTAAATTTCACATTATCCATTGATGTAAAAAATGCGAGTTTACCATCAATATCATCCATAGTATGCATTAGCAATACACCTCCGCACTGTGCCATTGCTTCTACAATAAGCACTCCTGGCATAATCGGTTTAACAGGAAAATGTCCAGCAAAAAAAGGTTCGTTAAAAGTAACATTCTTTAACCCGACAATTTTATTATTCTCTGCATCTAAATCAAGAATTCTGTCAATAAGAAGAAAAGGATATCTATGAGGAAGTATTTTCATAATTGCTTCAATATCAAGCACACCATTCGAAGACTTTAGCATTTGAAATTTCTTCACCCTTTTGTTCTGTAAATATAATTTACGAAGCATTTTTGTAAACTCCACGTTAGCTTTATGACCGGGACGTGCAGCTAATATTTGTCCCTTAATCGGAGCACCGATTAATGCAAGATCGCCTATCATGTCAAGTATCTTGTGCCTTGCGGGTTCATTCTTGAACCTTAAATGGGTATCATTTAATATCCCAGATTTACCTATGGTTATTTTAGGATCAAGATTGAGTTTCTTCTTGATCTTTACAAATTCATCATCCGTAAATTCTTTGTCAACAATTACGACTGCATTATCAATCGATCCGCCTTTTATAAGATTATTGTCAACAAGCATTTCAATTTCTTTAAGAAAACAGAATGTTCTCGCAGGTGCAAATTCTTTCTCGAATTCTTCTTTCAGATTAAACAATCCTGAATGTTGAGAACCAAGTGCGGGATTCAAGAAATCAATCATTACAGTAATTCTGAAGTCGTTTTTAAGAGGCAAAGCAACAATATCAACAAAACCATCATCTGTATGGTAATGAACTGTATCCTCAATTACAAGATAATCCCTGTCGGCATCCTGCTCTATTATTCCTGCATTATGAAGTGTTTTAACGTAATCTTTTGCACTTCCATCCATAACCGGAGGTTCATTAGTATCAAGTTCAACGATAATATTATCAATCTCGCATCCCATAATTGCGGAGAGAACATGTTCCACAGTATGAATTTCTACCCCTTCTTTAGCAATCGTTGTGCCTCTTGAAATATCAATAACATGATCTATGTCTGCAGGAATCTCCGGTGAATTTTCGAGATCAATTCTCTTAAACTTTATTCCGTAATTTTCAGGAGCCGGTTTAAATGTCATCTTTGATTTATTGCCGGTATGCAGACCAACTCCGGATAAGGATGCACTATTTTGAATAGTTCTTTGTTTTATCAGCATTTCTATTTATTCTTATCTTCTAATTTTTTGATTCGCTCTTTTAATTTTGGTATTTCTTTAATGTTTACTTCATCTTTTAATGCTTCCCTCATTGGCTTACTTCTGTATCCTGTATAAACACCCGGTTGTGTAATAGATTTGGCTACACCAACTGAGGCACCGATTATTACATCATCACAAATTGTCAAGTGTCCGACAATTCCGGCCTGACCTCCTATCATGCATCTTTTCCCTATCTTGGTTGAACCTGCTATACCAACCTGCGCTGCAATAACAGTATCTTCGTCAATTTCAACATTATGAGCAATCTGTATTTGGTTATCAAGCTTAACACCTCTGCGTAGAATCGTTTCGCCGATTGTAGCTCTGTCAATAGTGCAGTTGCTTCCTATTTCAACTTCATCTTCAATTTTTACGATACCGCTTTGCAATATTTTCTTAAACGTTCCTTTATCATCTTTCGCAAATCCAAATCCGTCGCTTCCTACAACTGTTCCAGAATGAACTGTTACATTGTTTCCTAATATACTACCGTTATAAATAGAAACGTTACTTTCTATTACACAATTATTTCCAATTACAACATCAAATCCGATTGAAACATTAGAATGTATTTCGGTATTTTCCCCTATTACAGTATTTACACCAATCTTAACGAAATCATCTATGTAAACATCTTTACCAACAACGACTCCTTCTGCAATTACACTACTCGAAGAGATCCCAACGTTTTTAATTCTCTTAACTTCAAATAATTCTAACAGTTTTACGAAAGCGAAGTACGGATCTTTAACTTTAAGTATAGATATATCATCCCTGTTTGTTGGAAATACAAAATCCTTTGATACAATAATAGCACCAGCTTTTGTTGTTTTGTAATGTCTCTTATACAAAGGATTTGAGATAAAAGTTATTTGATCAATACTTGATGTTTCAATCTTACCGGGTCCTCGTATCTCAAGTTCAGGATTTCCTGTTAAATCTGCGCCAATTATATTTGCAATTTCAGATAACTTCACTGGTCTTTACCTTCAACAATTCTTTGAACTTTGACTGTCACATCATATTTTTCATTGACGTATAATAACAACAAATCGCTGTTCCTGTCAAAAACATAATCGAAATCCTCTTTCTTTGCAACCGTTTCAATAGCTTTAAATATTCTATCCTGAACTGGCTTCATGAACTCTATCTGCTTTTGAAAATACTCCCCTCCTTCACCAAACTTCTGCACTTTAAAATTCGATGCATTAGTTTCAAGATCTTTTATTGTTTTCTCATACTGCTGTTTCAACTGTTCCGAGAGTATTAACTTTTTCTTTTCAAATTCATCTTTTGTGTTTTTGAGACTATCATTTAGATCATTCAGCTGTTTCTGCCATTCCTGAACAAGGTTATCGAGCTTTAGCTTTGCATCTTTTGCTTCCTGCATGTTATCTATAATCTTTTTCGAGTCAATATATCCGACTTTTGTCTGAGAATAAGACATGCCCGTACTAACAAGAAGGACGAATAAAATAAAAACTAAAGCGGTTCTGATATTAATTAATTTCAATTTAAGGAACATAATATTTAAAATTACTTTAATTTATCAAGGACCTTGAATGTTATATCATATTCTTTATCACCGTATATCAGGGTACCATCAGCCTTATCAAATACGAAATTGATTTTCAATTCTTTTGCTACATTTTCAATTGCTTTGGTTATCTTTTCCTTAATCGGTTTGAACATCTCGTTCTGCTTTTGCAAAAGCTCTTCCTGAACTTTTTGTTTATAAATCGTTAATGCCTCATCCTCATCCTGTAGACTCTTTTGAAGTCCTTGCATTTCTTCATTTAGTTTTTTAAGATCTGCTTCAGACTTTACCTGTCCTGATTCAACTGATTTCTGAGCTTCTTCATATCTTGTCTTAAAAGATTCTGCATTCGTCTTGAGATCTTTTTCCTTAGCCTGAACTGTATCAATGTATAGTTTTTTAAGGCTTTCAAGTTCTGCAAGTACTTTTTGCGATTCTGGAAGCTGTTTTAATATCACTTCACTATCTACATAACCGACTTTTATATTCTGAGCGATGGCAACACCCGTAAAAGTAATAAACACGAATAATAAAGCTGCTAACTTTAAATGATTCTTTTTCAAAAAATTTCTCCTTGGATAATTTAATTTATTAATAAAAATTTAAAACTCTTTATAACTAAAATCCTCTTCCGAACTGGAAGTGGAATAAAAGACTTGGGTTTTCTCCGTCAACTGATTTTCTATCGAATCCGTAACCGAAGTCAAATCCTATCAATCCCACTGCTGGAAGCATCAGTCTTGTACCAAAGCCAACAGATCTTTTTAATTCAAACGGATCAACTTTAGCAAAATCAGACCAAACATTACCAGCTTCAGCAAATGCCAGAACAAATATTGGGAACGGATCTAATGAAAGCGGATATCGAATTTCTACGCCGTATTTAAGAGAAACTTTTCCTCCGATTGAATTACCGACAGAATTGCGCGGACCGACAGCTCTGTCTTCGTATCCTCTTAAAGGTATCGTGTTATAAGCTAGACCATTACCCCCCATATAGAACAATTCAGTTGGAGGTAGGTATTTGTCATCGCTTAGTGGATTAACATAATAAAAATTAAATGTAGAATACAAAACCAGCTTAGTATTTCTTATTAAGGGAGTATAAGTTTCTGCAGTGAAAATATTTTTTAAGAATTCTGTATTACCCGGAAGAAATGGTCCGCCTGACAATTCTGTTGTGTTTGAAAACTTAGTACCGTTTAAAGGATATACAGGATCAAAAACTGTAGATCTCGAAATAATTTGTCTTAAACTGAACTGATTTCTGCGACCCGTCTGGTAATAGCCCCCTCCGTCAAGAACGTTCGTTTCCTGATATTTCACTGCCCAGTCACCACGGAAGAAGTCATCAGGCCATTTAAACCTTCTTCCAATATTAACTATTCCACCAGTTTCTTGTACGTCATAAGTATATCTTGTTCTGGAATCAAATACATTGAAGCCGAGTAAAGTAGGTGTGTTTAAAAACCACGGCTCTGTAAGCCCAATCGAAAATGTTCTATAAGTCCCTGCTTCGCCGAACTGCCATGAGAAGTTAAGTGCTTGACCTCCTCCACCCGAAAATGGTTCCATTATATCAAAGTTATTGAAAGTCAGACCTAAGGCGCCTGTTATGCCAAATGAACCGCTATATCCAATAGATGCGTTAAACTGATCAGATGACCTTTCTGCAACGATGTATTTTATGTTTACTGTTGAATCATTTGCAAGACTAATATCCTGATTTAATTTTTCAGGGTTGAAATAGTTTAGTGCATTAAGCTGCTGCATACTTCTTTTAACATTTCCCCTGTTGAAAAACTCGCCCGGTATTGTATATAGTTCTCGTCGAAGTACTTTGTCCTTAGTCTTGTCATTACCTTCAAAGCTTATAAGACCAAGTTTGTACTGATTATTTTCTGTAATTTTAATGTTTATGTCAACCCTATCAAGCCCCACTGTCTTATCGCTCACGTCAGCTTGAAAACCGAGGTAACCATTATCAAGGTATAATGAACTCACATCGGTTTCTGCTTCATTACCATAAAGATTTTGAGAGAACTTTTTCATATTATAAACATCACCTTTTTTCATATCCAGTCTAAGAAGAAGGGCATCATCCGTATAAATTTTATTTCCCTCGATAGTAATATTATTAATTTTAAATTTTCTTCCTTCCCTGACTCTAATAATAAGAAAAACATCTTCCTTATCGGGTGAAAGTTTAAAATCTGAGTCTACAACTTCTGCATCTTTATAACCAAGTTCTTTGTAGTATTCAACTACTAATTTTTTATCTTCTTCCAACTTTTCCTTGTCAAATCCAGCACCTTCCCAAAATTTCCACCATACTTTCTCAGATGTGTTTTCTAAAGCTTTATACAAATCATCATCAGAAACATCCACATTACCCTCAAATTCGATTTTCCTTACTGTAAGCTTTTTCCCCTCATTTATTTTAATTCTTATTCTTGCCTCATTGTTAGCTGATATTAGCTTGTCAATTTTTATTTCCGCCAATGCAAATCCATCTTCGGCATAATTTAGACCTAAATTATACTCAACATCTTTTAATTTCTGCTCTGACACGACTTCACCTGCATTTAAACCTATTTTTTCTTTTACTTCAGATTCGGAAAAATGATCATTGCCAATTATTTCAATATTTTCTATTCGTGGAAGTTCTTCAACCTCAAAGACTAAATAGGCATCTCTACCAAATTTTTTATCTACATTCAATGCAACATTCGAAAACAATCCGAGTTTCCACAATCTTCTAATTGCTTCACGAGTTTCATCAGAAGGGATTGCAATTTCCATATTTTCTTTAAGACCTGAGTAAGCAATTATCGTTCTTGAATCGTATACATTGTTTCCTCTAACCGAGATGTTTGCAATCTTATAAGTTGTTTCAAAGTTCTGAGAATATAATTTGATATTAAATGCTGTAAATATTGCGATAATCGCAAAAAGATATAAATATTTGTTAATTCTTGTCATTTCTAATTTAAATTACTTTTTAATTTGTTCACTTACCATTCCAAATCTTCTTTCTCTTTTCTGATATACTTCAATAGCTTTATAAAGACTTTCTCTCCTGAACTGTGGCCAAAATATATTATCAATATAAATTTCTGTGTAAGCGAGCTGCCATAGAAGAAAATTACTGATTCTGTACTCTCCTCCCGTTCTGATCATCAAATCAGGATCCGGAATATTCTTTGTTACTAAATAATCCGAAAAGAGCTTTTCATCAATATCTTCCTTGTTAATTTTTCCTGATTTACAATCATTAAAAAGATCTTTTATTGCATTTAAAATATCCCACCTACCACTGTAGCTAAGAGCTAGATTTAAAGTCATCTTTTTATTGTTCTTAGTCTTCTCCATTGCATCTTTTAGCTCTTCGTACACCTTTTCCGGTAGTTTATCAAGATTTCCAGATGCAATAAGTTTTATGTTATTTTTATGTAGCCTGTCCGCTTCATCCCTTAATCCTTTAATAAGAAGTTTCATTAGTATGGTAACTTCCGATTTAGGCCGTTTCCAGTTTTCAGTTGAAAATGTGTATAATGTTAAGAATTTTACTCCAAGCTGTCCGCAAGCTTCAACTATATCTCTAACCGAGTTAACGCCCTCCCTATGTCCAAAAGCCCTTGTATAACCAAGGCCTTTAGCCCATCTTCCGTTTCCATCCATAATGATTGCTATATGTTTGGGGATTTCACCGTTTTCTTTTAAACGATCTTGTTTAGCTTTATCTTTTTTGTCTGATGATAACAATTTTGCTATTAAATTTATTTTATTTTAACCTAACTTCATGGATCTTCGGACTTCCTGCATCGTATTTTCTGCTATTAATCGTGCTTTTCTTTCGCCTTCTATTAATACTTCAAGTACACTGTTTTTGTTCTTTTCAAGAACAATTCTTTTTTCTCTGAGTGGCAGAAAATAATCTGAAATAGCTCTTGAAACTTTCATTTTGCAATCAAAACAACCCAAAGCTCCGGTCTTGCACCCAGTCCTTATTTCAGATATTTCCGATGGGTTGAATTTCCTATGGTAAGTATAAACAAGACAAATATCCGGATTGCCTTTATCTCCTTTTCTAAGCTTATTTGGATCGGTAAACGCCTTTTTCATCTTTGATTTTATGGAATCTTCATTATCTGAAAGCAATATTGTATTATTCAGAGACTTACTCATTTTTGCTTTACCGTCTAAACCGGGAAGTCTTGCAAATTGAGTAACTTTCGGTTCAGGTATAGGAAATATTGAATTGCCGTCTGAATTTTTGAAATTCTCATTAAAATTGCTTGCAATTTGTCTTGTAATTTCCACATGAGGTACTTGATCTTCACCGACCGGCACAACATCACCCTTATACAGCAAAATATCAGCGGCCTGCAGTACCGGATATCCAAGATGACCATAAGCAATTGTCTGCAAGTTTAAATCTTTTATTTGTTCTTTTAAAGTCGGATTCTTCTCCAACCTTGCCTTAGTAATCAGCATAGAGAATATCAGAAATAATTCAGTATGTTGTTTAACTTGTGATTGCCTGAAAATAGGAGATTTTTCAGGATCGATACCTGATGCTATCCAATCTATTGCCATTTCAATTGAATCATCAAATACATCAGCTGTATTTAGACTCGTTGTAAGTGTATGATAATCAGCAATTAAATGATAATTCTTATAATAATTCTGAAGCTCAACCCAATTTTCAAGCGCACCGACATAATGTCCTATGTGCAGTTTACCTGAGGGTCTCATTCCAGATAGTATTGTTTTCTTATTTTGTGTCATTGGTATCTTGTTCAACTTTGTATATTATTTCGCCCTCTTTGGACATAAAATACCTTTCTCTTGCTATTTTCTCAATCATATCATTTGAATTAGTCAAAGAATCAATAACCTTTCTAAGTGAATCCTGTTCTTGTTTTTTCTCGGTAACTTGCTTATCTATACTCTGCTTATCTTTTTGAAACTTCATCTTAGTTAATATTCCTTTATCAGAAAAGATTATATAAATAATCATAAATAGGCCAACTGATATAAATAAAGTGATTAACTTATTATATTTAATAAACCTTAATACACTGATGAAAATATTGTCATCATTCTTTCTAATCATATTTTCTAAAAGATGAATCTATTAGCTTCTTTATCAGATTATTAAAATCCATTTTCATTGCTTTAGCAGCCATCGGAACAAGAGACAGTTCTGTCATACCCGGAAGAGTATTGACTTCTAAACAATAAAGATCTTTTTCTTCTGTTAACAAAAAATCGACCCTAGCATACACTCTACAATTCAAAGCATTGTACGCTATTAATGCCAGATTTTTTGCTTTATCTGCAACTTCTTCCGGAATAACAGCAGGACAAACGTATGTTGACATACCCTTAGAATACTTATGCTCATAATCATAAAAACCTTTATGAGGTACAATCTCTATGACCGGATATGGTTCACCATCAATAATTGAAACGGTTAACTCCCTTCCTTTAATGTATCTTTCAAGAAGTACTTTTTCAGAGTACGTAAAAGCTGTTTTAATTCCAGAAAAAAACTCTTTGACATTTTTAGCAATAGTAAGCCCTACAGTACTACCTTCATCATTTGGTTTAATAACAATCGGATTTCCTAATAGATTAATGCAATCATTATATTTAACATTATTTTCGCTATAAAGAGCCAACCAGTCAGGAGTAAGAATATTATTCTTTTCAAATACCAATTTCGATAAATCTTTATCCATCGCAACAGCCGAAGATTGTATTCCTGAACCTGTATATTTTAGACCTTTTAACTCGAGCAGAGTCTGTATCTTACCGTCTTCTCCAAATTTTCCGTGCAAACCAATAAAGACCAAATCGATATCATTAAATAACTCAGAATTTATACAGTCAATTAATTTATGCGAACTTTCTTTTTGTAATTTCCTTATTTTCTCTAGAGTTGGATACTCTTTCGACACTTTATCCTTAAAAACTAAATCCTCATCAATCATAGTATCTCCGTATATCGGATCTATCACAACAACATTATGCCCTAATTCTCTCAATCCTTTAAGAATTCCTCTGCCCGACGATAAAGAAACTTCACGTTCTGATGATAAACCGCCTGTTAATAAAGCTATTTTCATGTATTTTTAAGTGTAACACTTAATATAATCAATATAAAATTGTGATAAAATAATGAAATTCTAATAAATTTTATACTTTAATTGACCGAATTCTGAAAAAATATAAATATTATTAACTTTAATAATTACATGAAAAAACAAAATAAAGAAATAATGCACAAATTATATACTTTTAAATAACATTCTTAATTCTGAACTTTATGTAAAAATCAGTAAAAATTTTTAATTAGATTAAACATTAGTTGAATATGTTAAAACAATTAATACTTTTGTTAATTTTTGGAATACCTTCATGTAGTTTATATTCTCAAACTGGTAATTCGAAATACGTGAATGTATTTATAGGAACTGGATCGATTGATAATCATAGTCTATCCGGAAGTAATTTCCCAGGTGCTGTTTATCCATTTGGATTAGTCCAATTAAGTCCCGATACAAGAGAAAATCCTGAAGATCCCTGCAGCGGATATGATTACAATGATAACACTATAGTTGGTTTCAGCCATACGCATCTCAATGGAACTGGGGTAGCGGATTTATTTGATTTTCTATTTATGCCGTATTATGGAGAATTGATGTGGGAACCCGGGAATGATTCAGTAAGAGGGTACGGTTCAACATATAAACATACTAATGAGGCAGGAACACCGGGATATTATAGTGTAGTTCTTGACAACGGAATCAAAAGTGAGTTTACGGTAACTGCACATTGTGGAATGCATAAATACACTTTTCCTGAAAAGAAACCGTATAACCTTATTGTTGATTTGTTTCACTCTATGGATAAAAAGAGACCATACTGGTCGTGTAATATAATTTCTTCACAATTACGAATCATTGACAACAAAACCATAGAAGGTTATAGAATTATAACAGGCTGGGCAAGGCTTCGGAAGGTTTATTTCAGAGCAGAATTTTCAAGAGCTTTTACCGAAAGTGTAATTAAAGCAGGGAATAACATATACGAAAATGTAAAATTTGGAAATGGTTCAAATTTAAAGCTCAATCTTATTTTTAACAATGACAATTCAGAGCCTCTATTTGTTAAAATCGGACTATCTTCGGTAAATCTTGAAGGAGCTCGCAAGAACCTGATCACCGAAATAATAGATTTTAATTTTGACAAAATAAAGGTTGATGCTAAAACCGCTTGGGACAAAGAACTTTCTTGCATTGATATTGAAGGAACGCAAAATCAAAAAACTATTTTCTATACAGGATTATATCATGCTTTCATTCAACCAAATAATATTGCTGATGTTGATAGTAATTATTTAAATCATAACTTTGAAATTGCGAAGGCATCTGATGGATTTCATTATAGTACGTTTTCACTGTGGGATACTTATAGAGCAGCACATCCTTTATACACAATTGTTCAAAGAAAGAGAAGTGCTGATTTTATAAATTCTATGCTCAGACAATACCGTGATTATGGCTACCTTCCTATTTGGCAACTATGGGGTGAGGAGACATATTGTATGATTGGAAATCATGCAATACCTGTGATTGTTGACGCATACTTCAAAGGAATTGAAGAAGTTGACTGGGATTATGCATATGATGCTATAAGAGCTTCTTCAACTACCCCTCATAAAAATTCTCCATTTAATATGCTAAATGAATACGGATTTTTCCCCGAAAATTTACAAACACAATCCGTTTCTATAACTCTTGAAATAGCTTATAACGACTGGTGTATCTCTCAAATGGCACAATCTCTTGGAAGAATTGATGATTACAAATTCTTTTTAAATCGTTCGAAAAGTTATTATAATCTTTTTGATAAATCAATTGGATTCTTTCGAGCTAAAGACAATAAAGGGAACTGGATTGAACCATTTGATCCTCTAAAATACGGAGGTAACGGCGGTTATCCTTTCACGGAAGGAAACGGTTGGCAGTACTTGTGGTATGTACCACATGATGTTTATAAATTTATTGACCTTTTAGGCGGAGAAAGAGAAGTCTCTCAAAAACTTGATAAATTTTTTACATTAGATGCAAGACCTGAAGATGTTAACGGTAATGCCTCCGGATTTATTGGACAATATGCTCACGGCAATGAACCAAGTCAGCATATAATTTATATGTATAATTTTGTTAATGAGCCATGGAAAGCACAATATTATAGTGCAAAAGTTATGAACGACCAGTATACTGTTTTGCCATCAGGATATTCGGGTAATGAAGATTGCGGACAAATATCAGCTTGGTACATAATGAGTTCAATGGGATTCTATCCACTTAATCCGGCAAACGGTATTTACTGTATTGGTTCACCCCAGCTTGAAAAAGCAGTTATTAATTTGTATAATGGAAACAAATTCACGATAAAAACTATAAATACCAAGAAAGACAATATATATATTCAAAGTGCAATGCTTAATGGTAAAGAATACTTGAAAAGCTACATCACTCACAAAGATATAACGGATGGAGGGACTCTGGAATTTACTATGGGTAATCATCCTAATAAAAACTGGGGTAAAACAAAGATACCTGAAGAAATAATAAACTAATTTTCATAAAAAATCAAATACTATGGATGAATTCATGTTAGCTGCTATAGAAGAAGCTAAAAAGGGACTTTCTGAAGGCGGCATTCCAATTGGCTCTGTTCTTGTAAAGAATGGAAAAATTATTGGCAGAGGTCACAATCAGCGTGTACAAAAAGGAAGCCCAACACTACATGCTGAAATAGATTGTCTTGAGAATGCCGGAAGAGTAGGAAGTTACAAAGACACAGTACTTTATTCAACATTAATGCCCTGTTATCTTTGCTCAGGAGCGGTTGTACAGTTTGGTATTAAAAAAGTAATTGTTGGTGAATCGAAGACATTTCCAGGCGGACCTGAGTTTATGCGCGCCCATGGTGTTGATGTCATTGACCTTGAAAGCGATGAATGCATAAAGCTTATGTCAGAATTCATAGAATCAAATCCCAGACTCTGGAACGAAGATATTGGAGAACTCTGATAAGATTAATTTTAAAAAATAAATCCCCGGGTATATAGCCGGGGACTAAAAATTAGATTATACAATTCATAAATTAATCTTCGACCATATATACTTTTGACATTTTAACTTCAGTCACAGGTCTGTCTTGAGCACCAGTTTTTGTTTTACCGATTTTTTCTACTACATCCATACCTTCAACAACTTCACCAAAAATTGCATGTTTTCCGTCAAGATGCGGTGTTGGTGCAAGTGTAATAAAGAACTGTGAAGTTCCCGTATTAGGACCTGCATTAGCCATTGAGAAAATCCCCTTTTTGCTATGCTTCAAACCAGGACCGAATTCATCAGGAATAGTTTTCCCCGAGCCACCACGTCCGGTACCTGACGGATCACCACCCTGAATCATGAAACCGTCAATGACTCTGTGGAAAATAATCCCGTCGTAGAATCCTTTTTCAACGAGGTTTCTGAAATTATCTGTTGTAATAGGTGCTTTATCACTATAAAGCTTCATTTTAAAATTACCCATTGTTGTTTCAAATTTTACGTAATCCATTTTTTTGGTATCCCCTTTCTTAACAGTATCTGCTGATTCTGTTTTTATACTATCTTTTTTTACTTCTGTTTGAGTCGTCTGGCTTTTCTGTGTATCAGTTTTCTTTACTTCTTCAGTTTTATTACAGCCAATAACGACAACGGAAACAAACAAGATTCCGATAATGACAGCAAAAAGATTTTTCATTTGATTTACTCCTGTATTTAATAATTAGAATTGCTTTAAAAATCTAATATCATTTTCGTAAAACATTCTGATATCCGGGACACCATGCCTAATCATAAGCGTCCTTTCAATACCCATTCCAAAAGCAAAGCCTGTAAATTCTTCAGGGTCATAGCCAACATTTTCAAATACATTAGGGTCAACCATACCACAACCAAGAATTTCGAGCCACCCTGTATATTTACAAATCCTGCAACCCTTCCCTTTACACAAATAACATTCAACGTCCATTTCCGCAGAGGGTTCTGTGAATGGAAAGTAACTAGGTCTTAGCCTTGTTTTAAGATCTTTGCCAAAAAATTCCTTAGCAAAGAAATCAAGTGTTCCTTTAAGTTCTCTGAATGTCACGTCTTTATCAACGTATAATCCCTCGACTTGATGAAACATAGATAATGATCTTGCACTAATAGCTTCATTTCTGTAACATTTCCCCGGGATAACTACTCTCAGGGGAGGTTTTTGTGATTTCATTATATGAACTTGAGCCGGTGATGTCTGAGTTCTTAATAAGTAACACTTGTCTTTACCATCACTTTTTAGATAAAATGTGTCTTGCATGTCTCTTGAAGGATGGTAGTCTGGAGTATTCAGTGCATCAAAATTATGGTATTCGTCCTCAATTTCATAACCATCAGCAACTTTGAATCCTATGCTCTTGAAAATATTAGTAATATCCTCTAATGCTTGAGAGATCAGGTGTTTTGAACCAATATTAAACGTCCTACCGGGCAGAGTATTATCTATAAAATTTTCAGATTTTGATTTGGTATTCTGTATTTGTTCATACTTTTCATCAAAAAGAGTCTGAGCAATTGATTTCAGTTCGTTTAAAGCCTTGCCTACTGCACCCTTCTGTGTTTTATCGACATTTTTAAAATCCTCAAAAAGATCGTTAAGTAAACCTTTTCTGCTAAGATATTTCAACCTAAAACTTTCGAGAGATTCTGAATCTATTATTTGCTTACCATATTCAGTGATGTCTTTCTTAATATTTTCGATTTTTTCTATCATATTTTATTATATATCATATAATTTAGTTGAATTATTATAAAATTTATATGATAAAAGGACAATTGTTAGTAAATTTGACCGGCTGAATATGCCAACTTATAATTCACAAATATAGGTATTATCTTAAGTTATGTAGTATTGCACTTTTATTTTAGAACTGATAGATTATTTTGTTACAAAGATTACCCACAAAACAATAGCAGGTTTAAAATAATGAATTTATTGTCTGAAGAAATATCTCTTAACATTTATGAGGAAATTAATTCAGTTGTAAACGATAAATCATTGCTACTCGATAAAGTCATTGCCTTAAAAAGAACATATAAACGTATCTTTTCAGAATTAACTAATAAAGAAGATATATTTTTTTATGGTCTTCAAGCTCGTATTGAATATGTATGTTCAGTTCACGAGATTGAGCAAACAGTTTGCGATAGAATAAACAGAATAAGAAATTTCATTTACAGAGTAATCAATAAGAAAATTGAATTCAAGAAAGGTGATTTGTTAGCGTTAGTAAGCGAGCTTTCGTTATTAACGTTTGAATTTTCTAATACACCGGTTCCTGATGCGTTAGGAATAATTATTGAAAAACACACTCCCGTTATTAAGCCCAAAGATATTGAAACAACAGAAGAGTATTTGGATTCAATTAAATGTGTTGTCTTAAGTATATCTCATCTTAATACAGAAGAAGCAGGTAAGGATAATTTTTCAATGCTATGCGATAGTATAGACGAAGATTTTCGTTTCTCATTACGGATATACAGTTTTCATTTTGATGATTTCAAGATACTGTACAAGAATCTAAAACGGTATCAAACACTGAGGATACTGAGAATAAAATCATATAATAAAGAAAAACATTTTTACACCTCAACAAACACATCACAAATAGTGATTGACCCTGACTTTTTGATTGAAGCATCAGAAATCGCAGAATGTTTTTTGAGTTACTCTTCAAATCCGAATATATACTTTGTAAGAAAACTTATTCCACACATAATCGGTGAAGGAGCATTTAAAGGTACATTAGTAAATGGATTGATGGATAAGCTTATACTAAATGCAGATATAAATCCTGCAAAAGCATTATTGGAGCTCATTAAGGAGAGTCCCCTGAAAGCCTGTTCTATTGGGGCAGAGGGTATAAATAATATAATTAATGAAGTACTTAGTGTTCATTACCCTAATCTTCTAAAAATATTTAAGGAACGCAAACACAGTCAGATAAAAATCGAACCTTCATTTCTTTCGCCCATTTACGGAATAAGCGGAAGACTTGATGCACTAATAATTCCCGAAAAGAATGCGGGACACAAAAATGTCTTTGAACTTAAGAGCGGTAAACCTCCAGCAAACAACAGCATTTGGCCAAACAACAAGATGCAGCTTGTTTGTTACAATCTTTTGATGAAATCTACTTTTGGAAATGACAGGAAGGGTACGACATCTGTTCTTTATTCTTCGGCAAAGCAATCTCCATTTAGAGCTGTTGCAATAAGCCCCAATGATGAGAAAAAAGTATTATCAATACGAAACAGTATTGTTAACGAAATATTCAGACTTCAGGAAAATAAATTCGATATACTTTATAAATTTCTTCATGCGGACATAGGTATAACACCAGTATTTAGCAAGAACGATATTATAGAATTTTCTAATTTATTGAAGAATGCAAACAGCCTTGAATCGAAATACTATCGTTACAATCTTGCTTTTGCACTAAGGGAATTCATATCTTCGAAAATAGGAAGCAACCGTTTCTCAGATTACAGCCGAAATGGTTTCTCGTCACTATGGCTCGACACAATAGAGGAAAAAGAAAGAGATTATAATGTTATCAATAACTTAAAGTTAATTCAATATAAAGTTGATGATACAATAGAATTTACACTACCTAATTTAACCGAGCATAACTTCAGGGAGGGTGATTTTATAATCCTATACAAGAAAACAAATGATGAAATCAATCCGTTAAGTACAGAATTATTCCGAGGAAAGATTAAATCTATTAGCAGTCATACTATTACGGCAGAGCTTCATAACAAACAGCTTGACCAGAGCTATTATTCATCAGGCAGCTTATGGATTATAGAACATGATGTTGTTGAATCGAATGTTTGGGGAGCGATACAATCTCTGTATGATTTTCTCAGAGCACCAAATACAAGAAAGGAACTGCTACTCGGGGTAAGAGAACCGCAATTTGAGAATATTCACTACATAAATGATGAGAATCTGAGTGAGGATCAGAATGATAATATTAGAAAAGCGGTATGTTCAAAAGACTATTTTTTACTTCAGGGACCTCCAGGATCCGGAAAGACATCTACAGCACTAATTAGCATAGTGAGAAATCTTGTGAAAATGTACAAACCGTTTGATAAAAAAATTGTAATACTTGCTTTTACTAACAGAGCTGTAGATGAGATTTGCATTAAGCTGAACGAAAGTGAAATTAGTTTTTTAAAGATTGGCGGTAAATCTGTTTCTGAAAGTTACGATATAAGTTCATCATTAACGGTTAGAAATCTTGATAAAATAAGAGAAGTAATATCAGAAAAGGATGTATATGTATCAACCGTTTCTTCATTTTATGGGAAAATGTATGACCTTAAAGAAATAGTAGATCTGGATACAGTAATTATTGATGAGGCATCTCAACTTACAGATTATACAATAGCAGGTACATTGTGCAATTTTAAGAAGTTTATAATGATAGGAGATCAAAACCAGCTACCAGCGGTTATTACACAAAGCAATGAAACATGTGAAGTTAAAGATATTGACTTAAACAAAGCTGGGATAAGGAACTTCGGTCAATCACTTTTTGAAAGATTATACTTAAGGTGTAAAGAAAAGGGATGGGACAAAGCTTATGGTATGCTTCAAACACACTACAGGCTGCACAAGGATATATCTGCATTAATTAATAATGTATATTTAAATAAGTTAAGAACAGGAAGTGAAGAGCAGGTTTCTGAATTTATAATTTTTAATGCAAATTCGGTAGATGAAATAGAAAAGCTTCTATCGAAATCGAGACTGATTTTCATTGATTGTGATTATGAGAAAGCATCGAAAATAAATTTAAGTGAAGCTATTGCTGCGAATAAATTATTAGAGACAATAAAAAGAGTTTACGGAGAAGAGTTTACGGAGAGGACGGTAGGGATTGTAACACCATGGCGAGCGCAGATTGCTTTAATAAGAAAACAGATTAAAGATAATTATATAAGAGATGCGGTAAATATTGATACTGTAGAGCGATTTCAAGGATCGGAGCGCGACATAATAATAAATTCGTTTGCGGTACATAATACGTACCAGCTTAGGAATCTTGAATCTTTTAATTCAGAGGGTATAGACAGAAAACTTCTTGTTTCGATATCCAGGGGTAGCAAACAGTTAATAATGCTCGGTAACAGCAAGGTTCTTGATAACGGGAGATATTATAAGAATATAATAGATCACATTAAAGAAGAAGGATTATTTATAAATCAGAGGCAGAGAAAGAAAGTATTTGGAATCTGAGTTAATCAATATCTGTTCTTAGACTAATGTTTTAATTCTCTGTACAGTACAATAAATTGAGAAGACAATATAAAACCTGCTCATCGAATGTTATTATAATTAAACCACAATATTAAAGAAAAATCGGAAACGCTGGGGCATAGAGCGTGTGTTTGGAGTTTTTTTAAACCAGAGGGTTCAATGTAAATAATTGTCGTGTACATATGTTTTAAATAGGTTTTAATTAGAATTGTGTGTTTTCTGCTTATTTTTGTTTCCGAAATGATTATATTTAATGTTATAATAAAAATCGGGATGTGGCGCAGTTGGTAGCGCACCTCGCTTGGGACGAGGGGGCCGCTGGTTCGAGTCCAGTCATCCCGACTACTCTTCTACTAAAACTCATATTTTGCTAAAAAGCTTTTCAAATTTCACAGATTAACATTCTTTCATAACAGAATTATTTCTTTAAGTTAAATACGAATGAAAATGAAGCAGAGCACAGAGGTTTAGATTGTTCGGAATTTGAGAGAGCAAAAAACAGCACTGCTTTTGTATACTTTTCAATGATTCTTTTATGATTTTTAAGCGGAAAAGAAACTTCGGACACTGTTGAAGCAGCCACTACATTAGGAACGACAGAACTTAGAGAAAGTGATGCTATATTTAATTTACTAACCGGCTTTGACAATGAAATTACCAAACAAGCATTGAATTTCTTACCAGAATATATTGCAGAATCATCTGATAAGGAAAAGCTAACGATAGCATTTTGTGTATTAAGAACAGCATTCAGGTTGATTAAGCCGAATCCATCCGGAGTAATAATATTATGCTTCGAAATCTGATTATCCCGGACAAGTTTTATGTTTTCGCTTATGATTTTATTATAACCACTCTTCGCAGTATTACGAGACTTACGCCAAATGAAATTGAGGTCCGGTATCTTGTTCACTGCGGAAGCATATTTCAAGACAGCAGAGAACCGCTTACGATTATTAACGCATTCGGGAGATTTGCTAATTTTGTTTGTGCCGATATGAGAGGCAATAATTACTTTCCCATCGACAATTCTAAACACGAGATCTCCCACTTTACCGCTGGCTTTACCAAGTACGGTTTTTACAAGTCTTCCCATACACTTTTTTCCATAATAATAATCAAGTTAATACATATTTGCAACACAATTATGCGCACTTTATGCGCACTTTATGCGCACTTTGTGCGTACTTTCAATTATTTCATTTATTAGTTTTGATTTAAAATCGAGCTTTTGAACTGTTAAAATTGAGAGGATTCTATATTTTGGAGCGATGAGGTTTAATAAAAAAATTGACATAAAGTCGGAAGTATTTGAATTTTTTAAAGAAGATGGTATATTGAGGAATCATTTTCCTGAGTACGAATACAGAGACTCGCAATTGAAAATGGCATTAAGCATTGCAGATACACTTGAGAACAAAAGGCATATATTTGTGGAAGCGCCGACCGGCATAGGCAAGAGTCTTGCGTATTTAGTACCAGCAATTTATTATGCTAAGAAGTACGGGAAAAAGGCTCTCATATCAACTAATACGATTAACTTACAGGAACAGCTTATCAGTAAAGACATACCATTGTTAAAGAAAGTATTCAAGTTTGAATTTGAGGCAACGATATTAAAAGGAAAATCAAATTATGTATGTCCTAACAGACTTCAGAAAGCATACGAAAGTTCTAATGCTTTATTTGAGAGTAATCAGATACAAACACTTGAAAAGATTCAGAGTTGGGCACAACATACAAAGGATGGTACTTTATCCGATATAAGTTTTGAAATAGATAAAGAGGTTTGGCAGAGCGTTTGTGCGGAAGTACATATTTGCAATAATAAGACATGCGGAGATATTGAACATACATCATGTTTCTATCAGAAAGCGAAGCATCGAGTATTAAAAGCAGATGTAGTAATTCTTAACCATTATTTATACTTCACACTTTTTGGCATATCACCTGCAGAGCAATCAAAAGGTTATTTATATGTAAATGATTTTGTAATATTCGATGAGGGTCATACGATGGAGGAAACAGCCTCAGAGATGCTTGTACCAAGGGTTTCGAGGGATATGCTGCGATTCCATCTGTTACGACTTTACAATGACAAGAAACGCAGGGGATTTTTAACAAAATTTCCTGCATTACATATGCTTCCTATTGTGCAAAACCTTTTAGATATAAATCAAACATTTTTTTACGAGTTGAGAAGGAAAATATTCAGAAGAGAGTTCGATAAATTTGATAAACTTGCAAAGAGAGTACGGGAAGAAGGGATAATAAAGAATTATCTGGAAAATGAGCTGAAGAAACTTATTATACATTTAAAGGATTTAAAGAAATTTGCCAAAGAAGATCTGATTGTAAATGAGATTTCAGATTATATTATTAAATTTGCAGGGATTAATGAGATTATAAATGATTTTATATTTTTAAAGAACAAGGAATATGTTTACTGGGTAGAACTTTCTTCTCACAAGACGGAATCAAATATTACACTATGTGCTTCACCTTTGAATATATCAGAATATTTAAGGAAATATTTGTTTAAAGAAAATAATTCGGCAATAATTACAAGTGCAACTTTAACGATTGATAACAGTTTTGATTACTATAAGAGCCGTTTAGGTGCGGAGACGGCTGATGACATAAAACTGCCGACACAGTTTGATTTTTACAGACAAGTTAAAATAATAATACCGAACGACAGAAATTTAATACCTCAACAGGGATCGAATCAACGGTACATTGATGCGTTAACAAAATGGATAGAGAAACTTACTGATATGACGAAGGGTAAAGCCCTTGTACTCTTCACAAACAGTATGCTTATGAAGACAGTGGGGAGCAATCTTAGGGATAATTTTGAAACAAAGGGAATCGAATTGTTTATACAGGGGGATGGGCTATCTAGAAATATTTTAATTGAGAAATTCAGGAGCGATATAGATTCGGTTTTATTCGGGCTTGACAGTTTCTGGTTAGGTGTAGACGTACCGGGAGAGTCTTTGAGCAATTTAATTATCACAAAACTACCCTTCACTGTACCGGACCATCCTTTAATTCAGGCAAGGATGGAATACATAGATGCAAAAGGCGGAAACAGTTTCATGGAATACTCGTTACCAGAGGCGATACTTAAATTCAAGCAAGGTGCGGGGAGGCTAATACGCAACAAGACTGATGAGGGAATAATTGCAATACTTGATAACAGAATACTTTCGAAAACATACGGCAAATATTTTTATAATGCGCTTGAAGAATGTCCCGTTGAGATTATTACATAGAAATTACCAAGTTTATTAACAAACTGCATTTAATCTATAAATCGATTTAAGTATCTTTTATGATGAACGATAATAATAACAGTAATAATACTTCAAGCACTCATTCGGAAGATAAGAAAGAAGAGATTCAGAAAGAGAATATTCCGGAAGAATCAATACTGGCATCGCTTGATGACGAGCCATTAACAAATGAAGAAGCGATTGATGTAATAACTCCGCTTGAGAATCCAGATCCAAACTTTCCATATTATCATAATGTAGATAAAAGGGTATTCAATAATGCACGTGCTTTAGCAGTAAAGATTGTTGTAAGATGCGAACGGTCGGATGCATATCTTGACAAACTTATTGATTTTGAGATAAGACACAGCGATTTGAACGATCTTGACAAAGCCCTGCTGAACGAGCTAACACACGGAGTAATCCGCTGGTTAAGAAGGCTTGACTGGTTTCTGAACGGTTTTTACAGAGGGCAATATGAGAAATGCCTTTCCGACGTAAAGAATGCGATGAGGGTTGCATTATACCAAATACTCTTTTTAAACAAGATACCCTATTCAGCGGCAGTAAACGAGGCAGTTGAATTCATAAAGAAACTCCGCGGAGACAAGCATGCGGGTGTTGTTAACGGGCTTTTAAGGACCATTATACGTACGCTTGATAACCTTGTATGGCCAACGAGAGAAATCGACGAAGTTAACTATCTTGGGATAATTCAATCGCATCCAAACTGGATGGTGAGAAGATGGGTCAAGAGATTTGGTTTTGATGAGGCTGAAAAACTGTGCGAAGCAAACAATCAGAGAGCGTCATTAACATTAAGAGTTAACAAGAATAAAATTTCTACGGAGGAGTTTGAGAAATACCTTGAAAGCAAGAACATTCCGAGTAAAAGAGGAAAGTATCTTGATTACTTTTTAAAGGTAAGGATGATGTCGAAAATATATAATGACGAATACTTTCAAAAAGGCTTCTTCAACATACAGGATGAAAGTGCGGGAATGATGTCAGTGCTGCTAAGTCCGAAAGAAGACGATTTGGTATTAGATGTATGTGCAGCACCGGGCGGAAAAAGTTCGCACATTTCGGAATTGATGAGCGGACGCGGACGTATACTATCGATTGATAAATATCTGACAAAAGTTGATATGATGAAGAAGAATTTTGAGAGGATGGATATGAAAAACGTTTTAGCGTTTCATGAAGATATTATGCAGCCAAAGACAGAGATGCTGAGGGAAAAGATTATAGGAAAGGTTGACAAAGTATTAGTTGATGCACCATGTACGGGATTTGGTGTTATATCAAAGAAGCCAGACATTAAATGGAAAAGAGTAACCGGCGATATACTGAAGCTTCAAGAAATACAACTGGAAATTCTTGAAAGAGCTTCAGAATATGTAAAATCAGGCGGAGTGATGGTATACAGCACATGTACGACGGAGCCAGAGGAGAATGAGGTTGTTATAGAAAAATTTTTAGAGAAACACACCGACTTCGAAGTTGATAATGCACATAATTATTTAAACGCGGAAGTTGTTAATGAGAAAGGATACGTTGAAGTGTTTCCTCACAAACATTCGATTGACGGTGCATTCGGGGCGAGGATAGTCAGGAAATAGTTTATCGGAAAAGCAAAAGCCCTCGCTATGCAAGGGCTTTTTATTTTATAGTTGTCTAAATACTAATTTGGAATTTTTGTGTATTCAATTCTTCTATTCTTCTGCATATTTTCAGGAGATGTATTAGGTACTAAAGGTTTATTAAAACTGTAACCAACAGTAGTTAGTCTGCCAGCATCAATTCCATTATTAACTAACCATTGTTTAACAGATTTTGCCCTATTTTCAGAAAGTTTTTGATTATACTTTGCTGTACCTCTTGTGTCGCAGTGACCACCAATTTCATATCTTTCAGTTGGATGGGTTTTCAAGTATTCCAGAGCTTTGTTAAGGATAGGAAGACTTTCAGGCATTATTTCTGCGCTACTTGTTTTAAACACTATACCTTCAAGCACGCCATTTTCTTTCATAACAAATTTTTTACAATCCTTCCATTTATTGTACTCTTCTTCAGCAGCAAGCAATTGCTTATCAAGATCTGCCGACTGCTTTCTTAACTTTTCAATATCACTGTTAATCAGTGAAAGAGAGCCGAGTAAAGCAGCTTTTTGTTTATTGAGTGCATCTATTTCCTGCTGGACAGCCGGGTCGTATTCATCGCAACAATCACCATCCTGAGCCAGAGCAACAGAAGAAAAGACTCCCCCCAAAAACAATAATGCTAAAAACAGTTGAAATAAACGTTTCATAATATTATAATTTAAGTTTTTAATTTATTATATGTAAATATAAATTTTTTCTTTGAAACTTTCAACTGCTAAATATTTTATTTTTCTTCGTAAAAATCACCGAGTTTGAATCTGGCATTTACTAAAGCTGTGACAACGGCAAGATTCCCGTCAGTACCCCTTGTAATTCTAATAGAAGGACCGATTGCAAAGCTACTATTAGCGAAAGATTCACCAATATTTGCAACATAAGCTTCAATTAAGAACTGCCAATTTCTGGAAGGGCTGTTAAAGGTATAATCCATTCTAACATCAAAAACCGATCCAGCAAATCTTAGTTCACGTCCAAGATAACCAGCATGAAATTCACCGAGATACTGTCCGAAATATATTTTTGCCCGAGAAGATCCAAAAGTTCTAATGGGATATCTGAATTCCCAGTTGAAGTAGCTTTGATTAGTAATAATATTATTGGGCATATAACTGCCTTGTTGTAAAGTATCATATTTATTCTTGACTTTAATAGGAGGGTCATAGCCACCACTATCAAGAACGGCAAAATAACCAACTTCCAGGAAATTACCGAAAGGAATTACGTAACTCGCCTGAATACCAAGGAGAGGTGCGAAAATGTTGTTATAGTTTCCGAATGTGCTTTGTTTGGCATTATCGGAAGCGCCCGAACTTCTTTTAAGAACAAGTTCCATAACACGCGAAGTGATACCAATTTTTGCACCAATAAAATGGAAGTTAGCACCGACCATATCAGTTTCAAGAGGACCAGAATAAGGAGTACCCAGCTGCAATGAAATACCAAAACTTTTCTTAAAAGGTATGCCAAGGGGTTCACCTCCAAAAGCATTTAGAAATGGATTAATATAAGCTGTTGTACTTAGTATTTCACGTTCTTTTTTAGGAGGGCTGATAACGTCTTTGAATTTAATATTTTTAATTACTTCGGTGAAGACAGAAACGTAATTATATTTCTTTTGCTGCAGATTAATTTTGTTTGTAGCCGACCAGTTCAAGAGTTTTTGCTGAACGGGTTTTGAAATCTGAAGCCAAGACATTTGAATTTTAGTAGCATCAGTTTCCTCACCAATAACGACGTAATGATTATTTGGGTCCGGGTCAGAGACATTAACAATGATTGTATAAGATGACAATTTTGGGTCAACAGCCATTTCATCCTGAATCTGAACGAACACACTGTCGTCATCGGCATTAGCGTTAATCTTAAAATACTTAAATGTTTTAGGGTCATTCTCATTAACTTCCTGAGAATAAACAGAATTGATACAACATAATAGTAATACCAACGCTAAAGAAATAAATACGGAAAAAGAAGTTTTCGAAATCTTCATATTATTTTAAATATAGATTATTAAAAAATTGAATTACCATTCACCAAATGTATACTGACCTTGTCTTTGAATTGAATGACCTGAGATTCTATCTTTTACAGAGACATTAAATGATGCTCTAAAAGGTGGACTTCCATTTTCAGTCATTCTTTCAAATTGCTCTTTTGAAGAAGCATATTTTAACTTAACGTCAAAGACACCATTTCCTTTATCTTCGACGACAACGGGGCCTGTTATTTTAACATCAAGTTGTCCGAGAAAATCATCTTTAACTCTAATTCTAAAACCAATAACACTCTGGAGTTCTCTTAGAGAAGCGTCGGAATTTCCAGTCTTAAGCTGTTCGAAAGTGATTTCAGGTTTAGCATTTTCTTTTGTGGAGACCGTTTTAGATTGACCTCCCTGTTTGTAAGTAACAGATTTATGCCCTCCCATAGTGAAAGACCTTGAACCACCAGCGGGAATGGAAACAATAAGACTACCATCATCACCGTATATATCCAAAGAAACATTTCCTCTGTTAGTAATAGTATTTTGAGTATATTGAATTAAAGGAGCGGCAACGAGTGGAGTAACATCTGTCTTTTCCATTTCCACCTGTTGTTGCTGTTGTTGCTGCTGTTCAAGTTGTTGCAAAAGTTCGGGTTGATTCTTTAATTTTTCATATTCTTCTTGCGAGACTACGAGTTGACCAGTTTGAAGTGTAATCATATTCGGAGAAATCTGAGGTGCAACAAAATTTTTTAAATCCGCAATATTTCTCAATGAATCAAGTTCTAATTTCGGAACGAGTCCGAGTGCAAGCATTGAGTCAATATATTTTTTAAGTGAATCGGCATAAGATTTTTTCACTGCCTCTTCTTCGGTTAAAACTTTTTCCAGGTTTAAATCAGCCCCTTTCATAGTAATAACTACAATGACAAAAATATAAAGAACCTGATAAATTATGAATTTTACATCTCTATTATGCTTACTCATTTTTTAGAGTTTAAAATTTAAAACAATAAGTTAACGCTTACCTGCAAGGTATACCAAATTTTCAATACTTTTTAAAGCATTAGAATCCTTAAGAGAATTAGCAGTCTCATTTAGCAACGATGCAGTTTTCTGCAATTCAACAAGTGCAGCTGTATCCGGCAATTTTACGCTTTTAATAGCAGAAGAGAAACCATTCATAATTTCAAAGTTAGCTTTCATGGTTTCGGTGTACTCAGCGGTTTTCTTGACGACCTCCGCAGTTTTATTAATGCCATCAATTACCTCTTTCATTTGATTCAGAACCTGAGAATCGAATAGCTTAATTTGTCCAAAGTCAGCAACTGTTTTTCGAAATACCTCTAAATTTTTTGTGTGTTCATCGTTTAACTGCTTCGTCAACTTTATATAATCATAGATTTTGTGCGCTTCTTCGGCAGTGAATTTGGATAAACTTCCTGAACCTGTTAAGCTAACTATCAATCGTTCATTGTTTGATTTAATAGTTTCAACAAGTTTAGTCTGTAATTGATATTGGGTGTAATAATTAAATTCCTTTTCAACATTGCTAACTTCTTCGGTCATTGTTTGGTACTGCAATGCCTGAGTTTCGAATACTGTTCCGAATAATTTCCCGATTGCAAGAATTACGATAGATTTAATTTCAAAAGGAACAGAGAATCCAAGGAACACATCTTTTCCGAGCTGTGTTGATAAGAGAAGAATAGCGGCACCAAGTAAAGGCATTGCGGTTGCAATAGAATCTACGAGGCCACTAAAATTATCAACAGTTCTTGTAATGATTTCCTCAGAAGGACCTTTCAGAGTAATTTGTTTCTTCAGGCTTGCATTACTCATCCATGCAAAGACCATGAAAAGTCCAAATGCTGCAAACGGTAACCACCAGAACTGAACCGGCTGAACATCTGCCAGCTCGAGTTTAAATACACTACTGAACATTTTCTGCGCTACATCACCAAGGATCGGTACAGTAGAGACATCAATGTATAAAGACAAGATTAGAACTAAAATAGAAGGAATAAGTGCTTTTAAAACATCTTTTGTACCCGCCTTACTGATTTCATTAAGATTTTTATCTACTATATGTTTTCGAATCTCAACGATTTCAGAAAAGCCTTCTTTAAGATTTTTTATTTTCTCTTCGATAGCGGTGTATTTACCTGAAATGGAATTGTCATTTGATTTGCTATCATACTGATTTACGCTATTTGTCATAATCGACCACTTTAATTATAATTATTTAAAGTAAAATAATTGATAATATATGTAACATAAATGTATTAAACAATTAATAAATGTATGAGATTTCAATAAAATATTACTTAAACTGAGAATTGTAACAATTAAATTGGAAAATTTGGCGAGAAAGCATAAATACTTTGGTATCACAAAAGAAAAATGAAGCTTGTCAAATATTTATGAAAATGGAATAAATCTATTTATTTACATCAGAACCATTCCCTACAAACTTTTCGTAGGCATTTATAATTTCTTTTACAAGTCTATGCCGAACAACATCAGATTTTTCAAAATAGACAAAATCAACACCGTCAATACCTTTCAAAATTTTTTCAACTTGAATAAGACCCGATTGATCTCTTCTGGGAAGGTCTATTTGAGTTATATCACCAGTGATAATAGCTTTAGAATTTGGACCGAGTCTAGTAAGAAACATTTTCATTTGCATAGTTGTAGCATTTTGAGCTTCATCAAGAATTACAAAAGCATCATTGAGGGTTCTACCACGCATATAAGCAAGAGGAACAATCTCAATTATATTCTTTTCAAGGAACATATTAAGTTTATCTAATGGCAGCATAGCTTCAAGGGCATCAAACAAAGGTTTCAGGTACGGGTCAATTTTTTCAGATAAATCACCGGGGAGAAATCCAAGGCTTTCCCCTGCTTCCACGGCCGGTCTTGCCAGAACCACTTTACTAACCTGTTTGTTATTAAGCGCGACTATTGCAAAAGCAACAGCAAGGTATGTTTTTCCTGTACCTGCGGGACCGATAGCAAATACAATTTCGTTGTTTAGAACAGAATTCAAGTAATTAATTTGAGATGAATTCTTCGGTTTAACGATATCATTCTTATTTACAAAGATAATATCTCTATTAACAGAACCATTCTTAGAAGATCCGTTTGAGTTGTTATTATCATTGAGCAAATGAAATATTAAGTCAATATCTTCAACGGATAAGCTATTTTGTCTTTTTATAAGAATGATAAGTTCATCAATAATTCTTGAAATAAAACCGATTTCACTATCGGAAGGAGATTTTAAAAATAAGTTATCTCCACGAAGGACAAAGTATGAATCAGGAAATAATTTTTTGAGATGATTGAGATTAGAATCATTTACACCGCAAAAAGCGAATAAATCAAATCCATTAAGTAAAATATTCTTTTCCGTAATAAAAAATTTGAATTTAATTTAAAAAAGCCTTTATGCTTTCGCATAAAGGCTTAAAATATGAAAGAAACATCAACTATTTCTTCTTTTCTTCTTTCTTAGGTTCTTCTTTTTTTACGTCTTTCTTTACGTCTTTCTTTTCATCTTTCTTGGTATCTGTTGTAGTTGTTGTTACGCTCTTTCTCTTTCTTGTGTATCTGTATTTCTTTGCTTTTGCTTCGGCTTTTTTCTGTAAATCTGCAGTTAAAGTCGGAACAGAAAGAACCTGACCTGGATAAATCCAATGAGGATTCTTGATAGTCTTCGGGACTCTCGGAGGTGCAGAGACTACGCCTTTTTCATTAGCTTCCCAAAGAACAGGCCACATTTTAACGTTGTTGTAGATTTCTTTCTTGCCAGCAATCTTATAGAGGCAATCGCCCTTTACAACTGTGTAACCAGCTGCTTTTTCGGGACCCCATGCTGCTAAAGCTGCCTTCATTTTTTTGTATCTATCATAAAACTCAGGTAAACATTTAATTTTTGATGCTTCGATTTCTGCAAACATTTTTTCCGCATCTTCTTTATTACCCTGTTTTCCATTGATCTTTTTTTCGACAGCTTCAAATTTCTTTCTGAAATCAGCGACACCTGATTTAGTTGAACCTACTGATGCATATAAATCTTCTTCAGCTTTTACGACTGCTGCATCTTTTTCGGTATTTTGTTTTTTCAGGTTATCAATATCTTTTGATAATTGATCGAGTCTACCCATTAGGTCAGTCTTCAATGCGGTATTCTCATCCATTTGCTTCTGCCATTCTTCCTCTGTCATCTCTGGTTCTTCGTCTTGAGCAAATGCTGTCAACTGAACACCTAGACCTAAGGAGAGAACTAGTAAAGCTACTAATAATTTATGAAATTTCATTTTGTTAAAATCTCCTTTTTAAAATTTGTTTTAAAATTAAGTGTTTTTAATTGAATCAAAGATTACTTACAGTTAGCTTTTGCTTGATCAGTCTGTTTCTGGAAATCTTTGATCTTAGCATCTTTGTCAGCTATTTGCTTTAGCAATGAAGATCTTTCACCTTCTTTTGCATTTACTTGACTCTGAAGAGATTCAACTTCAGCTTTCAAGTCGTTTAATTGTTTTAATTGCTCTTCACTTACACCACCGCATCCGGCAATAAGCCCAGATAGAAATGCAACGGTAAGAAGAACAAAGAACATGTTTTTAATTCTTGCCATTTAATACCTCCGATATTTTAAGGCGTTTTTAAAATAAGTTAATTAACAGTACAAATATATTTTTAATAACTACAATTGTCAAGTCAAAATTCTAAAAAAGTGGACATGTTTTGTTTCAAATAATGGACAGGGAAAAGACAATAAAAAAATGATCCCGTACTCAAAAAATCATAAAACTCATAAATTTGATGACCGGGTATCGGTATTATTATAGTGATAAATTTCAAAATTGAATTTGTAAGTGTGTTTATGTAAATTACAGTTAAACACAAAATACTTCACAAGTAAGCTCAAATGGCGGAATTGGTAGACGCGCTGCATTCAGGGTGCAGTCTAAGTATTTAGGTGGGGGTTCGAGTCCCCCTTTGAGCACAAAAAGAAAAATAAATATGAGCAAAATTGGAAAAAATTTGGAAATTAAAACGACTTCACCCGGAAGACGGGGGAAAAGGATACGCCCGATTTGATACGTTTATTAATGAGGTTCGTAATCTTAACGGAAAAATAAAGATTCCGGAATCAATCGCGAAACTTCTTTACATGCGGGGAGTTACGGATTATTCAAAAGTCTTTAAATTTTTTAAACCTACATTAGACAAGCTCTACGATCCTTCATTGATGAAGGGTTGTGATAAAGCTACACAAAGAATACTTCAATGTATTGAATCAAAAGAAAAAGTAATGGTCTTAGGCGATTATGATGTTGATGGAATCATAGGCGCTTCAATGTTTTCACTTTTCTTAAAACACAATAATGTTGAGGTATCTGTATTTATCCCGAACAGAATTAATCAGGAATACGGCTTATCGAATTACGCAATAGATGAAGCGAATTCACAAGGTATAGAACTTATAGTTGCGATAGACTGCGGAATAACAGCAACTAATACAGTGGAATACGCGAATGAAAAGGGAATCCAGATAATAATATGCGATCATCACCAGCCTCCGGACCAGCTTCCGGAAGCATTTGCGATTATGGATCCAATACAACAAGGATGCATGTATCCGTTTAAGCATCTCTGCGGGACAGGTGTAGCATTCAAACTCATTCAATCAGTCTGCAAGATAAAAAAGGATGAAAAGTTTGCTTATTCACTTCTTGATTTTGTAGCCATTGCAACGTCATCTGATATTGTTCCGATAATAGATGAAAACCGCATACTTGTAAATGAGGGATTTAATATAATTAATAATAAACCCAGGCTTTCAATTAAAGCTCTTATAGAAAAGATAGGCATTAAAGAAAGCAAGGTAAATACATCTAATATAGTTTTTTCACTTGCACCAAGGATTAATGCAGTAGGAAGATTAGGAGAAGCGAGCAGAGCAGTTGATTTACTGACGAGTGAAGACGAATCTGTTATGACAGAGCTTGCGACAATTCTTGATGATGAAAATGCAAACCGTAGAGAAATTGACAAGATAATAACGGAAAACGCATTTGAGTTATATGAAGATGAATTCAAGGAAGCAAATGATTACTGCATTGTACTACACAACAACGACTGGCATCCAGGTGTAATCAGCATTGTGGCGGCACGACTGGTTGAAAAATACAATAGACCTGCTATTGTTCTCACAACGATAAAAGATTCAGCAAAAGGCAGTGCCCGCAGCATTAACGGATTCAACGTCTATGAAGCACTTAAGAAATGCGAATCATTACTGATACAATACGGCGGACACTGTCACGCCGCGGGACTTGAGATAGACGTAAATAATATTGATGAATTGAGAAGACGCGTTAATGAAATAGCCAAAGAAGAACTTGTGAAAGAGAAACTCCGACCGGAAATAGAAGTCGATATGGAAATAAGTTTTGAGGAAATAAATCCAACATTCACAAAGATACTATCTTTCTTTGAGCCGTTTGGTCCCGGAAATCCTCAGCCTGTTTTCATCACAAGAAATGTAACAATAGTAGATGAAGTAAGGTACACAAAAACAGATGCACACATATTCAAAATAAGTAACAAAAAATCAGATAAAGTATGGAATGCTATTCAGTATAATTCAAAGGATTTTGAAGGGAAAATAACAAAAGATGCTGTATGCGATATATGTTATTCAATAGATAAGAATTTCAAGAACGGCTATACCAAGCTTGTGATAAAAGACATAAAAATTCATTAAAAAGTATTAATTAATCTTATATAATAAAATCTATGTCCGGACACTCTAAATGGGCCACCATCAAAAGGAAAAAAGCTGCAACAGATTCAGCAAGAGGAAGAGTATTCACAAAAATCATAAAGGAAATAACTATAGCCGCAAGAGACGGCGGGGGTGATCCTGCGGGCAATCCCAGACTGAGGCTTGCTATACAAAGTGCCAAGTCAAACAACATGCCTCAGGATAACATAACAAGAGCCATCAAAAAAGGGACAGGAGAGCTCGAAGGTGTAAGATACGAAGAAATAAACTACGAAGCATACGCTCCTCATGGAATAGCTGTGATAATACAAAGTGTTACAGACAACAGAAACAGAACAGTTGCAGAGCTCCGCCACCTGATATCGAAGCACAACGGTAATTTAGGAGAATCGGGTTCGGTAGCCTGGATGTTTGAAAGGAAAGGTGTTGTTATGATTGAAAAAAGTACACATACAGAAGATGATGTAATGGAGATAATACTTGATGTTGGTGCCGATGATTTAAAAACGGAAGAGGAAACGTTTGAAGTAATATCATCCATTGAAAATCTTGAACCTGTCCGGAAGGCATTAGAAGAGAAAGGATACAAGATAGAATCCGCCGGCATGCAATATGTCCCGAAAGATTTAGTATCGCTGGATGAATCAAAATCAGCGGATGTGATTAAGTTTTTGGAAATACTTGAAGAGCATGATGATGTGCAGAATCTTTTTACAAATGCTGATTTACATTAAGAATGAGAATAATCGGTATTGACCCGGGCTCAGTAATAACCGGAGTCGGAGTAATTGAGATAAAGAACGGGTATTACAAAGTTTTAAATTATGATGCGATAAAAATGAGTTCAAAGACACCGATGCCGATAAGACTGAAATCAATATATGATTTCTGTCTTAAAAAAATAAAAGTTTATAAACCGGAACAACTTGCAATTGAGACTGCATTCTTCGGAAAGAATATTCAATCAACTATGAAACTCGGACAGGTACGTGGTGTAGTAATGGTAGCTTCGCTTAATTCGGGAGTAGATGTTTTTGAGTACTCACCAAGAGAGGTAAAGAAATCAGTTACGGGAAATGGCTCATCCACAA
Organism: Ignavibacteria bacterium; assembly: GCA_041649015.1. NCBI lineage: Bacteria > Pseudomonadati > Ignavibacteriota > Ignavibacteria > Ignavibacteria bacterium. The sequence continues at coordinate 124,010 of JBAZNU010000007.1, read as the reverse complement.
AGCAAACAGTGGAAACATACATTAAGAATATTTTATCTCTGAAAGTTAACAGAATGCTTAACGATACTTCAGATGCTCTCGCGATAGCCCTTTGCCATCATTACAATTCTGATAATAAAACCAGTTATAAACCTAACAGGAAGAAGACTAACTGGAAAGATTTTATTGAAAAGAATCCTGATAAGATTTACAGGAGGCAAACATGATTTCATATATAAAGGGTACGCTAAGGAATAAACACAGGAATGAAATATTACTGGATGTAAACGGTGTTGGATACAGCGTGTTTGTTTCGAAGAAAGTTCTTGAAAGCATACCTGAATTAAATGAAGAATATTCTTTAATTACTTATCTTGACGTCAAAGAGAATGCATTGACTCTTTACGGTTTCTTTGATGAAAAGGAAAGAGAAATTTTTAAACTACTTATTTCAGTAAGCGGAATAAGCGCCAGGACAGCGAACACAATATTATATTATGCAACCTTTGAAGAAATTATCGGACTGATTAACAACAGAACATCGTTTGCAACTGTAAAGATACCGGGAATAGGTCCGAAGAAAATTGATATGATTTCTTTGGCTTTAAAGGACAAAATATTTAAGATTACGAATGAAGCCCTTCCTGACCTGAGCACGCGGCTTGAGGACATGTCAGCAAACGAGCAGTCACGGTTTGATGCATTGAATGCGCTTATGAATCTTGGGTATCAGAGAAGCGATGCAGAAAAAATTATCAGAGAAGTATTGAAGAGCAATCAGGATACAAACTTGACGACAGAAGAAATAATAAAGCAATCTTTAAATTACATTTCAAAATAAGAATTTATGGACACAAAGAACATTGAGAAATTCTGGAATGAAGTAAGACCAATCTTAAAGGCACACCCCTGGCATGGAGTTTTTATCGGTAAACACTCTCCTGCTATTTTGACTGCATACATTGAAATTGTTCCGACTGATACATTGAAATACGAGCTTGATAAACAAAGCGGATACTTAACGATAGACAGGCCTCAGCTTTATTCAAACGTCTGTCCGACACCGTACGGACTGATTCCGCAGACATATTGCGACGAAAGAGTTGCGGAGTTTTGCTGCGAAAAAACAGGACGCAAAGGAATAAAGGGAGACGGCGACCCGCTTGATATATGCGTCATAACAGAGAAAGTCATCACGCACAACGATATACTTCTGAACGCTGTACCTATAGGCGGTTTGAGGATGATTGACGGGAACGAAGCCGATGACAAGATAATAGCTGTAATGCATAAAGATAATATTTTTGGTCAGTGGGATGATATATCCGATATGCCGACATCTTTGGTTAACAGAATTAAGCATTACTTTTTAACATATAAAGAAGCACCGGGTGCGGAAAAAAGGATTTGCGAAATCACTCATGTTTACGGAAGAGAAGAGGCGTGGGAAGTTATTTCAAGAAGCCACGAAGATTATATTGCTAAGTACAGCAGTTTGAATGAACTGCTGATGAATAGGTAGGTTAACAATCAGATTAAAAATAAAAAGGGAACATCATCTTGTTCCCTATTCGTTATACTTTCAAATCTCACCTTGTTACTTTATCAATTTGTTACTTTGCCACCTTGTCATTTAATAAGTAACATCTTCTTTGTTTCACTATAACCATAACTAATCAACTTATAAAAATAAACACCACTGTTAAGTACAGAGCCATCAAACGATGTTTCATAAGTTCCGGGCTGCAACCTTTCATCCACAAGTGTTTGGACTTCCCTGCCCATCACGTTATAAACCTTCAACACCACCTTTTCATTTCCTGATGTTATTACAGGGAATCCATTTGCAATGTCAAATCTTATCTTTGTCATTGGATTGAATGGGTTTGGATGGTTTTGCAATAATGAAAACTTATCTGGTATGTCCGAACTGATGTTTTGTATTCCGATAGTATTCCCAGTAGGGTTGCGTTTGTAAAATATCTCGTAGTGTCCGTCACGATCGTCCGACCAAACAACATGCACAACAGAGCCCGATACTGCAACTGAAGAATATTCTGAACTTCCGGTGTTATTGGTTAGACGTGTATCTGCACCCCAGCTTATACCTCCATCGGTTGAGCGTTTACAATATATCTCCAGATTCCCGTCACGATTGTCCTGCCAAACAACATGCACAACAGAGCTCGATACTGCAATTGAAGAATATACTGAACCTGCGGTGTTATTGGTTAGACGTGTATCTGCACCCCAGCTTATACCTCCATCGGTTGAGCGTTTACAATATATCTCCAGATTCCCGTCACGATTGTCCTGCCAAACAACATGCACAACAGAGCCAAATATTGAGATACAAGGATATAATGAGGTAGAAGGATCATTTGTCAGACGTGTAACTGCTCCCCATGTTGAGCCTGCGTTTGTTGAACTTCTATAGTATATTTCTAAGTTCCCGTCACGATAGTCATTCCACACAACATGGACAATTGAGCCTGATATTGCAATCGAAGCATCGCCTGTCATAATATCTGGGTTATTCGTCAGATTTATTTCTTCTTCCCAAATTAAACCTCCTTCTAACGAACGTTTATAGTATATCTCCTTCCTCCCCGATCCATTCAAGCGTGTCCATACTACATGCACAACCGAGCCGAAAACTGCGAGAGATGGATAAAGTGATCCATACTGATTATTAGTCAGACGCGTATCTGATCCCCAACTTAAACCTGCGTTTGTAGATAGTTTATAGTATATTTCTCTTCCCCCATCACGCTCGTCTACCCATATAACATGAACAAATGATCCGGATACTGCAACAGTAGGATACGAAGAAAACGCAGAATTATTATCCGAAAGCCGTATATCTGCACTCCAACTTATACCTGAGTCTGTTGAGCGTTTATAGTATATTTCCGGGTTGGTATTATTTCGCATGCTAGACATAACAACATGAACAAATGAACCACTTGATGCTATACACCACGCATTATTATAAGATGTGTAAGAATCCCCTGATATTGTCAGACGCACATCCGGCTGCCATTGTGCATTTACAGAACTTACAAGTGATAAAAATACTAATGTGTAAATAAGTTCTTTCATAATATTAAGTTCAATTTATATTAAATATTTAATGATTTTCTTCAAAAACCGAATTCTAGGATAATATTAATGACGTTATCTTCATGTATCTCTTAAATCTTTCCCTAATCTTTCTATTATACCATATGCCTTTTTTTCAATGATATCTATCGCATATCCAACTTCTAAATTCTTTTTAGTTCCTTTCGTACCATCAGGAAGTTCAATCTCAAGGTAATCAGGTTGAATAACTTTTACAATTGAGGAAGTATCATCAGCTATCTTAATTAACTCTTCTATTATTTCTTCAATGTCCTTTTTAAGTTGTTTATCTTTTATAAGTAATATCGTTTGCACTGATAATGCCTTAAATTTCCATAGGTTCTCGTGTACATTACTATTAAAACCAAGAGATAGAATCTCTTCTGAAATTTTTGCGAAGGACTCAAATTTTGTTTGTCGCAACCATTTTTTTCTTTCATATTCATCATTTTTACGAGTGATAAGATATGCATCAAGCAATTTTCCTAATATGGCTCCAATAGCAGCACTACTTATTAATGCTAAAATAATTTCATTTGTATTCATTTAAATATTACAATATTAAATTAATCTATTCTTTCTTTCCCAATATATTAATTACAAATGTAAACAAATATTCTTTTTATAACCCGAATACTCTCCCCGACCCAAAGGAGGGTATTCTCGAATGTATTTTTTTAATATTTGATTTCTATAACACATTTATTTCTTATGAAGCACCAGTTAGGAAAGAGAATTGAAAAAATTATTGTACTCAAGTGACTTTCACTCGTTCTTCTTTAACCCATTCATCAATTCTAGTTAATCCTACAATTTTATGCAACATTTCCTTGCTTCTACCAAAAATGTAGCGATCCGAGTTTATTGCGATGAATTTATTTATTGTTTCAATATTTCCACTATCTAAATTACCAAACCCTATGCAACTTCCATCATCTGCTATACATAACGATGTACAATAATTTAAGGGAAATACTTTTTTAACACCAGGGGTATCAATTCCATAACCTCTAACTTTGTCACGTAATTGATCACTTGTTGGTATTTTAATTATGGGGTTATCACTGGTTATAAATTCTGAAGTTTCTAATGATTTTGAGATGAACCATTCCTTTTTATGAAAGTAGTAACAAAATCCAGTAGCATGATGTATCATCATATATATCATATTTGTCCTATCATATTTAGCGGTAACTTGTTGATCTTTGATGGAATTAAAAAATTCTTCGGCGGATATATTTAAAGATTTATTTCCTTTCTTTTCTATATGTGCAATTCTAGCTTTTACTGACTCAATATTTGGGAACAGAACTTCGTTGAATTTTTTAAATGCTTTACTTGTAAGCTCGTTAGTTTGTTTTTCATACTCTGGTGTTCTTGTAAACAATAATGCTAAAAAAACAGAAAGGCTAACTTTTTCAGAATCATCAATAGTGCTTCCGTTAATTAATTTATCAATTACAAGTTTTGTAATACTTTCAACTTTGCTTAAAAATTCTTCAATCTGATAAATATTCTTACTATCATTCTTTAATGAATAATAGTCTTTAATTACAGCAGTATCTTTAATTGATTGTATTCTATATTCTTTCTTTATTCTATCAAATACCCATATTTTATTATTAATTGCAAAATTATCTAAATAAAATTTAGGGATGAAATGTTGTCTCTTATATTTCACCATAATAAAACACTATTTTAATTTTTCCAATATGATTTCAAACCAATGATCTATTAGTTTCTCAGAAGTAAAAAATAGACCATTATAATTATCGATACTCCATCCATTTTCCCATGATGGATTAATATTAAAAACATAGGAAACAAAATCTAAGTCTTCATAATGTTCTTCAAACATAAATCCTTTTCTAACTTTCTTCTTTATCGAAATATCTAAATGAGCTCCATATAATGAATTACTGAACTTTGTCCACCAATGAATATTTAATATGTAGGGATGAGCTTTAATTTGCATATAATCATATTCATCCTTTTTAATTGTAAAATACAAACTCTTTGCATTTTCTGTCAAATAATTTATTCTTTCTCTACATATGTTGAATAAACTTCTTAACTCATCATTTGCTCTATGTATTCCATCATTTTCGGTTTCAAGAGTTCTTCTAATTTTAGTTAAATTTTCTCTTTCATAGGCAATTCTCTTTGCTTTTTCTACAAAACTTTCGTTTTTTACTTTACCGCCTAATTCTTTAACTTTATTTTCAATTACCTTTGCAATTCCTTCATTTCCAAAGTCTGTATAATCCACCCAGATATGAGAAGTGGGGTACCAGTCAGGGATTATAATCTTTTTGTCTAATTTAACTAAAATTATAAAATCCCAATCGGTTTTTACTATTCTATCTCTTATAGCAATTTCCTCCTTTGTTGTCCAATCTGTTTTCCCCCATTTTTCAGAAAATAAGACAACAACAATTTTTGATTGATTGTTAAAAACATTATAGAACAAATTAAGACCATCTTCCGAAGCTATTGATTCTTTATTTTCAAAATAGACAAATGTAGAAAACTTATTCTTTATTAAATCATTTATTTGTCTAGCAATTTCTTTGTCATCTTTCTCCAATGAAAATGCTACGTCATATTTATATTCCATGAAATATAGTTTATTTTGCTAAAATTACATATTGAAATGTAAATATTATACACATTTAAACCCAAATACCCACCCCGACGCAAAGGAGGGTATTCGAGTAAAAATGAAAGGAAAATATGGCTATTGCACAAATTTTTCTATTAGATAGGTGAAGTTGTAAAGATTGATTTCGCTTGCTTAGGGGCTTGTGGCGGCAACATTAAAAGCATATTCGTTACTTCTTCCCAAGCGGATGGGAAGGAGAGAAAGGAGAGGAATGGAGATAAAGCCCGTTGATTTTGAAAATGTTTTGCTTTGCCACTGAGAATCGGGCAGCGACTCGCTGCCGTCTGATTTTATTTCATAGCTTTAGCACATAAAACTTCACTGAATGAAAAAAGGGGGCTGAATTTAATCAGCCCCCTTGAATATATTTGAATAAAGGTAAGGTTTAAACCGTACCAGTTCCGTTTTTTACTTCTTATCGTCAACGACTTCGAAGTCGGCGTTTTCTACGTTGCCATCATCTTTTTTCGGCTCGCCACTTGCCTGCTGACCTGCACCGGGATTTGGTCCCTGCTCAGCACCGGGCTGCGATTTTGCCTGTGAGTACATCTTTGAAGAAGCTTCGTTCCAGACTGTGTTATACTGCTCCATTGCAGATTTCATTTCTGAAACGTTATTTGTTTTCACTGCTTCTTTCAGTCTATCAATAGCTGCCTGAATCTTTGAGCGTGTTTCCTGATCGAGCTTACCCTCGAATTCTTTGAGCTGCTTTTCGCCCTGAAATACCATAGCGTCTGCCTGATTCTTCAAATCAATTTCTTCTTTCTTCTGCTTATCTTCTGCTTCGTGTTCCTTTGCATCTTTCTTCATTTTTTCAATTTCCTTATCGGTCAAGCCGGATGAATGAGTAATCTTGATATCCTGCGACTTGCCAGTGCCGAGGTCTTTTGCGGCGACATTGAGAATACCGTTGGCATCAATATCAAACGTGACTTCAATCTGCGGAATACCGCGAGGTGAAGGAGGAATTCCATCAAGATGAAACCTTCCGAGTGTTCTGTTATCGGCTGCCATCGGACGTTCGCCCTGAAGGACGTGAATTTCAACAGACGGCTGATTGTCGGCTGCTGTCGAGAAGACCTGTGACTTCTTTGAAGGAATTGTAGTATTCGCTTCAATAAGTTTTGTCATAACACCCCCAAGAGTTTCAATACCGAGTGAAAGCGGAGTTACGTCGAGCAGGAGAACATCGTGAACATCACCCGCAAGAACACCGCCCTGAATTGCGGCACCGATTGCTACAACTTCATCGGGATTTACGCCTTTGTGCGGCTCTCTTCCGAAGACACGCTTGACTGTTTCCTGAACGGCAGGAATACGTGTTGAACCACCGACAAGAATGACTTCATCCAAATCGCTAATGCTGAGTCCTGAATCCTGAATTGCCTTCTGGCAAGGACCGACAGTTCTTTCAACGAGGTCGCTTACAAGTGATTCAAACTTTGCACGAGTGATAGTTTCAACAAGAAACTTCGGACCATCGGCAGTTGCAGTTATATACGGAAGATTCACTTCAGTCTGCGGAGTTGAAGAAAGCTGCTTCTTGGCGCTTTCAGCTGCTTCTTTAAGTCTTTGCAAAGCCATCGGGTCTTTTCTTAAATCAATACCTTCTTTCTTCTGAAACTCATCGGCAAGATAATCCATAAGTCTCTGGTCGAAGTCGTCACCGCCAAGATGTCCGTCACCGTTTGTTGACTTAACTTCAAATACACCGTCACCGAGTTCGAGAATAGAAATATCAAAAGTACCTCCACCAAGGTCATACACAGCAACTTTATGATTCTTCTTGCTTTTATCGAGACCGTAAGCAAGAGCGGCTGCGGTCGGCTCATTAATGATTCTCTTTACGTCGAGACCAGCAATCTTCCCTGCATCTTTAGTTGCCTGTCTTTGAGCATCGTTGAAGTAAGCGGGAACGGTGATGACTGCTTCAGTCACGGGTTGACCGAGATAATCCTCTGCAGTTTTCTTCATTTTCTGAAGAACCATAGCAGAAATTTCAGGCGGAGAATAAACTCTCATCTGATTAGTAGATTTATCTTCAACTTCAACACGCGCGACATCATTATCGCCTCTAATGACTTTATAAGGCACTTCGCTGATTTCAGAAGAAACCTCATCATACCTTCTTCCCATAAATCTTTTAATAGAGAAGATTGTATTTGAAGGATTCGTAACAGCCTGACGCTTTGCCGCATCCCCAACCAGTCTTTCTCCCGTCTTTGAAAAGGCAACTACAGACGGAGTAGTTCTCATACCTTCAGCATTAGGTATGACGACCGGGTCATTACCTTCCATCACAGCAACGCAAGAGTTAGTAGTGCCTAAGTCGATTCCAATAATTTTTCCCATTTTACAAATCCTTTCTTTTTGTAAGAAAACTACCTGCCGATTAGAACAGGTAGTTTCTTGTTAATTAGACGTCTTAATTTTAAATTACTTCACTTTTATTTCTTTAACAACGGGTTTTGCTTCTTCAACTTTTGGCAAAGTAACGATAAGCAAACCGTCTTTAAATTCTGCCTGAATATCATCAACCTTAATATCTTTTGATATATTGAAGGTTCTGCAAAACTCACCATAAACTATTTCATTCATCACAAGGTTCGTCTCTTCACTCTTATTTTCGACTTTCTTTTCACCTTTAACCGATAACAGATTGTTTTCAACTTCAATCTTTACGTTTTCCTTCGGAATACCGGGCATTTCAAGATTGATATGGAAATTATCTTTATCCTCAGTAATTCTGGTTCTCGGTCTGAAACTTGTAGCATCATTTATTTCAGACTTAAAGAACGGTGAATCAAAGATTGATTTGAAAGCATTGTCAAATAAATCATTTTCTCTTTTAAATTTGATTAAGTTCATTTTAATTATCTCCTATATTTAATTTTGGTTAAATTTTATAATTTACCCTATATATTACAAATGCCGTGCCAAAGTAATATGATTCGAAAATATGTTGTTTTATTTTTTGGTATGACAAAAAAGTCAGTAATTTGACAAAATCATCATTAAGTGGATGCAATTTTGTCAATTTTGTGACAAATATGCATCTAAGCAAATAGAGGTGGAATAAAGAGAAGCAAAGAATGTCTGATTTGTCACAAGAAAATGCTGAAAATTTTAAAGCCAATTAGAGACCAATTAAAAGCCAATTAGAGACTAATCAGAAAAATATGATTTGTGACAAAATATCACATAGAAATAGTGAGAATTTAGTGATAAAAAAATCCGGTTGTTTTTAAGGCAACCGGATTTGTTTTAATAAGAAAGGGTAATTCTTATTTTATCTCATCCATCTAATACAAACATAAGTATGTTATTATTAAATGTCAAGAGAAAAATTACTAAAGTTATACTTTAGGTGTTCTTTATAAGTATTGATTTTACAACACTTATATCGAACGCTTTGAATATCTTTGATAAAATAAGAAAAATAATTAACAGCAAAACTGAAATTATTATGAAAACCGAGTTTGATAACAGACCTTTGATTAATTGAGAAAAAGCAAAAAGAATAATTGAAAATAAGAAAAGAAGAAAAATCTTTTTTAATTCATATTCAATTCTATATATCTTCTGAGCGCGGTAGTAGAGAGCAACCATCATGACAAAATATGTAAACAGTGTTGACAGAGAAGCACCTAAAATACCGAAATGAATTATCAGTATGTAATTAAGTGTGATGTTAATAACAAATCCCAAACCAGAAACATACAGGAGTTCTTTGGTTTTATCAGCATAGAAAGGAGCTACGCTGAGTGCCGAATACAATCCTGAGAATACATACGCCATTAGAACATAAGGAATGATAATAAGTCCCGACTGGTAGCGGATATCGAGAAGTGAGAACTTACCGAATGATATTTTCACGATTGGTTCTGTAAAAAGAGAGAAGAAAAGAAAAAGGAAAAGTCCGATAAAGACGATATACGTAAAAATCTGAGAAACAATCTTTTTATTTTCGGGATTCTTTTCAAGATTAAGAAAATACGGCGTCCATGAGAACCTGAAAGCTGCTATAAGCAGGGACATTACAGAAGCGAGGCGGTAATTAGCACTGTATATACCGACAACTTCTTCGTTGAAAATATATTTAAGAAAGAACCTGTCGGAGACATCTATTAAAAGAATGAAGACACCTACGAATATAAACTTCACTCCGTAACTTACGAGCTTTTTAGCAAGCACGGCAGAAAAGTATAATGACAAATATTTTCGTGTAACGAGTAACCCTGCTATAAAAGTAACGACAACGGATATGATGTAACTGTAGAATATAGCTTCAACACCTAAGCCATAACTAATAATAAAAATGAAGTTGAATGTAACGTTTACTGCAAGAGAAAGAAGCGTCAGGAATAAGTATTGAGCGGCTTTAAGCTCAGCACGAAGAAGCAGCAAAGGGAACCTAAATAATGCATCCGTAAATAGTATTAATGAAAGAATCTTGATATACATCAATCCTTTCACAGGATCTTCGAATTCGAGCAGGGACGTTATACTTCCGGAGAGCAGATAAAGAACTAACGAAAACAACAATGATGAGGCAGTCAACATTATTAAAGTAGTGGAATAAATACTTTTCTTTTCGATTTCATTTTTGCCGTCGATAAATAGTTTGATAAAAGATGTTTCCTGACCGAAGAGATAGAAAAGAATTATGAACATCCACAAAGACTGAACGATATTGTAAGCACCGAGTTCTGAGGGTGAAAAATAAAAAGTGTATAATGGAAGAAGAACGAAAGATATTGCTTTATTAGCAAGAAGCCCAATCCCATAAATTGTTGTTTGAGAGAACAATTCCTTTATGTTTTTCCCGCTCAAATATTATTCTCCCTGTAAAGCTGCTCGAGCTTTGCGTTAACAGATTCATAAGAATGATATTTTTCAACCCATTGTCTTCCATTGAGTGAAACTTCTTTCAGTGCAGTAACATTTTCGATATAATATAAAATTGTACTTTTCAAATTATTTATAGCACAAGATATAAAAGGATTTTCGGGAAGGAAATCAAGATACTCATTGGAAAATTCAGTTATAGTAGGAATACCCATAGCCAGATTTTCGACGGAATTCTTTCCATACCCAGAACCGCCGAGTTCCCCACCGACCTGATCAATAGAGAGATTACAGGTTTTCTTCATTTCAAGTAGTTTTTCACGACTTATATTTTCAGCAAGTATAAATTCAAAGTTATTAGTCTTCTTAATTTCATCTATTACTTTTATAATTTTATCTGTTCCTTTGAAAAGTCTGTTTGTAGGAGAATGAATAATTCTGAGTTTATTCAATTCAGAGAATTTGTATTCAACTTTATTAACATCATAGGGGAAGAACAAATAATGAATATTCTGATGCAGATGAAGGTGGTCGTACTCAACGGTAAGGTTAAGGTCACTCATATCATCAAGTTCTTTAAACACTCCCCTGCTTCTAAGGTCGCTGCCGAAATAACAACACACAATCTTTTTATTACGTCTTTTTAATTCTTTCGCAAACCGCAGGTCACGAAAAAAATCCATACCGCCGTCGAAATGATAGACATCGTAGTCATAAAGTTTATGTTTATCAATCAGTGCTGTAATCTTTGAGCGGTTTTTAAAATCTCTTAGTTTAAAGTATGTACTTTCAAGAAAATTTTTCGGTTTATAATGTTTAAGTCCTCCAATTTTAGAGTCGCGCCATAGTTTAGCGGCTTTATTAACAGGAAGCCTGAAGTTGAGCGAAATATCTTCTTCGAAGTTCAGAGTATTTTGATACATTGTAACGAGACGGGATGTATGCCCTGCCTGTGCCTGCATCTGCATGAATCCAAAAGGCATTCCAGCAAAGTTTTGAGGAGCAATATGTAATATTTTTTTACCCAATATTTAAAAGCCGAGAGATATTACCATAGAAAATCAATTCTTTTTCTTCATCAGAAATATCAAGACTTTCAACTATAGGAATATACATTTTTGGCAGTCCGAGGTTATAATCACTTCCGAATATTACTTTATCGGCGCCGACAGTTTTAACAACCTGATTAACGAAATAGAACTCACGAACTGATTCTGTTCCGAGATAAATGTTTTCAGCACCACTTTCTTTAACGCTTTTAGCGCAGCCTGTACACAAAGCGGGCTGGTCGCCGCCTAGATGTGCAAGGATAACATTCAAGTCAGGTCTTTGTTTAGATAGTGTTATTGGAAAATCATAACTTGCAACTTCTTTCCATCTGCCGCAATGAACGATAACGGGTACCTTCAAATCAACAGCAACATCCAAGTATTTCTGATAAGACTTATCAAGAACATTCTTTCTTTGGAATGAGGGATGGATTTTAAAACATTTTATGTAACTGCTGTTTTTATCAATAAATGTATCGAGGTTTTTATCATCAGGATTTATCCAACAGGCAAAATGGAAAGTAAATCCCTTTTGATTCAGAATATCATTTAAAAGTTTTTCGTTTTCGAAAGTATCGCAGGGCATAGCAACAGCTGATGATATGCCGGACTCTTTCATTACAATCGCCGCTTGTTCGACAGTAGATTCATAATTCAGAAAAACATCACTCCATCTACCTATATGTACGTGTCCGTCAATAATTTTCATTTAAACACATCTCCCTTTTTAAAAGAATTTGCAAAATCCACTTTTTCATTAACGTTGTTTCTAATATCATAAACCATCAACAAACCGTTACCGGTATTCACGACGATAAAATCACTGTTAGCATCAACAATACATCCATGCATTTCATTATTCTTATTTGAGAAGACCGGTTTTGCCTTATTGAAGAGATAAGGAATATTATTAAGCATTGAAAAGGCGCACGGATAGGGCGAAGACATTGCTCTAATTTGGTTGAATATCTTTTTATTGCTAAGAGACCAGTTAATCTTTCTTTCCTCATCGGACAACTTCTGCCAAGGAGAATATTTTTTTGATGAATCCTGAGGTTTGAACAATTCTGTTTTACCCATTCTAAGAAGTTCAACACCTTCTCTTACCAACAGAGCGCTGTGGATAGAGCACTTGTAATACACAGAATTAACGTCATCATCTTCTTCAATGATGATTTCCTTTTCAAGAAGAATAGGACCAGAGTCGACACCCGAATCAATTTTGTGCAGGGTAATAAACTGAGAATCATTTCCATCCATAATAGTTCTTGAAATAGGTGCTCTCCCCCTATATTCAGGCAATTTACCGCAATGCAGGTTAAGGATTCCGAACTTAGGTGCACTATAAATATCCTTTTTAATAATCTCCATAAAACCGACTGAAACCCCGAGTTCGACTTTGGAAATATCATCCTTTAGTTCGTAGATTTTATCTGTATTAACAAGTTTAACAGAATTGGTTTTGCAAATCTCTTCCAGCTTGTCATAAAACTTTTCTTTATAGTCATCATATAAATACGATTTATGAGTGACTACAAATTCCGGTATCTCATTCATACTGATAAGATCTATCAGAGTTCTGAGACTCATACCCCCAAAAGCCAGATAAAAGAATTTCATTTGCTAAAGTATTTTTTATACCATTTAAAAGTTCTAACAATACCTTCATTAAGGTCAATTTTGGGTTTATACCCGAGAAGGTGTTCAGCTTTATCGATAGTAGGGATACGCAGTTCGACATCAACATAGTTTTTCGGAACATATTTTATTTTTGACTTTGTATCGCAAAGCTGGATTATCTTTTCAGCAAGAGATGTGATGGTAACGGTACCTTTAGGATTGCCTATATTAAATATCTCACCAACAGCATTCTTCTTTGTTAATGCAAGCATGATACCGTCAATCATATCGTCGATATAGCACCAAGAACGAATCTGGTCGCCGTCGCCATGAATCTCGATATTCTTGTTAAGAACTGCATTTTTTATGAAAATCTGAATTGCCCCCTCCCCTATCTGTCCGGGTCCGTAAATATTGAAAGGACGGATAGACAATGCGGGATAGCCTCTTGTCTTGTAGTAACTGTAGATAAGGTGCTCACCGGAAACTTTACTGATAGAGTATGTCCAGCGTCCTTCGCCAACGGGAGCGACATTAGTGTTTGATTTTTCGGGAGACTTGTATGAATATGCGCCGAGAACTTCACTCGTAGAAAAATTAAGCACACGTTCGAGTTTACTGCTATACTTTTCAATTGCCCTAACAAAGTTAAAAGTACCGAGGACGTTGACTTCCATGGTTTTGATGGGATTATGAATAACAGTATCGACACCAGCAACAGCGGCAAGATGTACAGCAATTTGAGGTTTAAAGTCTTCGGCAGCTTTCTTTAAAAAATTTAAGCTGCAGATATCACCTTTTACAAGTTTAACATTTTTCTTGTTAATGTTTTTATACTTCAACGAATCACGGATTAACAAATCATAAATAAGCAATTCATTGTTATTACTCAGCATTTCGGCAAGTTTACTGCCAATGAATCCACCGCCTCCTGTTAATAAAATCCTTTTATTCTTAATTATCATATAAATAAGTTTATAATTTTAAAGTATAACTTTTTCTTAGGAAACCATCTGCCCTGAATTTCTTTTTAAAATCAAACAAACCCTGAAGAAGCCTGTCATCAACGCTTGAAGTACCAATATCATAAATTCTAAAATTCTTTTCCTTTGACCACTCGATAGAAAAATAAAGAAGATAATCGGATACCCTGTTCCTTTTATGCTCTTCATCGGCAGCAAGGTAGAAGTTTAAGACCACGTCTTTTTTAATGAGGAAGAGAGTACAAATTCCTACGATTTCATTTTCAATTTTTGCCGTGAACAGTTTTATTTTGTCGGGGAGATTATTCTTAAGAAAGACAAGTTCTTCGAGTGAATGAGTCGGTACGACATTTTTCAATTCCCTGTTTGAATGAAGAATGTTATAAAAGTCACCGAGGCTTTTTTCAGAAACGACATCTTCAATAAGGTCGATTTCAATAATTTCGGCTGACTTTTGAATAGACCGTTTTTTAGAGTTTTTTAACTTCTCGAACTCAAACGAGCTGAGGTCTATTATATTTGTGATAGCATATTTGTTTATGGAAAACCCTTCGGAAAGCAGAACGTATTCATATTCCTCGTTCGTGTGTAAACGATAGAGGAAAGGAGGATTCCTGATTATACATTTTGTAAATCCATTTTCAATAAGATAATTTTTGAAAAGATTAATAACATTATTCATATCATTAATCTTAATTTTATCCGTCCACATAAACCCGCCAAAGCTCACTCCGTCGCATGAGACATAAACTTTTTCATCCTTCTCAATTCTCTCATTTCCGTTGAGAATAGCAATAGTCTTATACTTATCTTTAAAAGCCAAGTGATGCCATTTAATACCCTTATTAAACTTATCATTATACTCAAGGAACTTTCCATCAAAGAACATATTATAGTTTGAGGAAAGAAAATCTCTCCATTCGGCAGAGCTGTTAATATTTACTCTAATAATTTCCAATGTTATTTCCTGTAAAGTTCATAACCAGAAGTTTTCATGATTAACTTATAGCTATCATCAATTATCTTCTTTGAGTCAAAATAATTGCTTCTGTTAATATAATCTTTTTCAACGATAATATTTACGTTATTCCCTATTCCTTTAATTACAGACTTTATACTATCAAGACCATTCTTTGAATCAAGAAAAATAAAATCATATTTTGTATTAGTCCAGCCCAAATCAAGACCGTTAAAATAGAAACTGAACTGCGGATTATGCCTATAGTTCGAGGCAACGTATATGAGCTTATTAAATCCACTTTTTTCAATCTCGGACTTCACTTCCGTAATCCTGAATGAATTTTCCCAGAACGGTATCTTCACCGCGTATAGAATATTTATGAAGAAAAGGAACACGAGGATGAATGTATAGAACATACGCGAAAGAGAATAACTTCTTTTAACGTAGAAAAATATTATTACAGCCGAAAGGACAAACCAACCTACTGACAATGAAGCAACCAAGGGCAGTGTGTTTGAATTAAGAGGGAATGAAAGTTCAATCCTGAAATAATTCAGCACAGCCCAGAATATATTAAAAGCAGTTACAATAAGCAGAATAATTTTTTCTTTTAAGCCGAGAGAGTCCAAGACCTCAAGATAGTTACCAGCGATAAAGACACCTGGGGTAAGAATAAGCAGAATATAAACTTCGAGTTTTGTTTTAAAAAGTGTAATTATAATAAATCCAATAAGAAACCATACGAGAATAAACAATTCTTTTCCGGGGAGTCCGCGAAAAGTTTTAAGTTTTCTGAATGCACCAAAAAGGATGACAGCACCGAACGGCAGGATTGTCAGCAAATAGCTGATATGATAAATATAACCAGAGCCCTTTGTGTTATGCTCAACTCCAAACAGGGCACGCTCATAAATGTGATAGAAGAAGAAATAGTTAAAGAACTCCCAGCCGTACTTTACGAACATGTAGGCATGCCAAGGGGCAGCGATAATAATACCGATGGCGGTTAAGATAATCAAATGTTTTATGGAATACTTCATTTTATCTTTTGACAGAATAAACCACAAAAAGACTGCCATAGGAATAAAGAAGCCTACAAGAATTTTAATCATGAGGCAGAGACCAAAAACGATGCCGCTATAATAGTTATATTTATTTTCGCCCGTATCAAGAAATTTCAGAAAGAACCAGAATGACAGGAGAATCAGGAATGTATAAGGAATATCAAACTGAAAGCGTTTTGAAAATATATTAAATATAAGATTACTGCAAAAAATGACAGCGGCAATAATGCCAGCACGGGGAGAATAGACATTATTTCCAATTAACATGATAAGCCAAAGAGACGCAAGACCAAAAATAAAGATGAGACCTTTGAGAACAATGTTATTCATTCCAAAAACTGAAGTAACCGCATATCCAATCCAGATTAACAGCGGAGGATGCGAACCAGAATAGAATTTTCCGACAGAATGCTGACTCTGATCGATTATATCGCCTGATTCCTGAACAGAAAGCACGCGTGTAGCGTACATACCTTCATCCCATGGCTGGATATCAGTTGTAACAATGGAATGAAGTTTAATAAGCACCAGAAAAATGACGAGGAAAAGATATACATATTTCATATTCTTTTCCTCGTCAAAATATTTTAAGATACTCGTCATTTAGTCTTATTCTTCACGAAAGACACAACACAATGTTTATGGTTAAAAATTATATCCCAGAGAGAGGGAGTTTCCAGATCCGAATCCTGTTGAATACGGCTGGAAGGCATAATCGAGATATAAAGATTTATATTTAAATCCAACGCCTGCTGTGAAGCCTTTGTTATCGTATCCGGACATATAACCTACCCTAAGGAATACGAAATCCTTGTAGCCGCCTTCGGCACCGAAATGACCATGGAAATTACCGCCGTCAAGTACCTTGTAACCGTCAACAGCGCCTGTTAAACTGAGGTTATCCTTTTTATAATTATAACTTGCACCGAACCTGAGCGAGGTCGGCATTTTTGTTTCTGAATTTTTAAGAGCATTCATAGAGCCTACGTTAGACAAGACAGCTGCAAAAGAGAAATTATTATACATATAGTTCGCACCGAAATCCATACCGAAACCAGAAGCTTCGTCAATATAAATCTTTTCGTACAATAGTTTTCCTGTTATACCCACGGCAAGATTTTTATAAACCTCATAACTTAAACTAATACCGCCTGAGAAGTTATCAGCATTGAATTTTTCGAGGGGTGCCCCGGGGGTATTACGCACCTCTATATCGCTGATAGTTGTTTTAAGCAGACCGATACCTACACCGAATTTTTTAATTCTGAACTTAGCACCGACATAGTTTGTAGTCATATCGAGCATTGTTTTATTAAACATTGCGGTTACATTACCGTTTTCGTTGGCATTCATACGCGCGGGATTGTATATAAATGCAGTACCATCGTCAGAAAGTGAGCTAAAGGCTTCGCCCATAGCGATAGACCTTGCGCCGATACCGAGTTTCAAGTAAGCCAGACCAGTATTTGCAGCTCCATCATTCTGAGAAAAGACAGGAGCCGTATAAACAAGAACTATTATTAATAAAATTAATTTCTTCATCTTTTAAAATATAAAATGATTATTTGAACTTAAATGCAATTCCAATATTCTGCATAGGTTTGTGAGTATATGGTTCGTACTGAAAGCTGTAATCAACACCGAGTATTATACTTTCAGAAAAAGACTTTGATAAAGAAATGCCAGCACCCGGTTTAATATTTCCCCAGAAATCGTCAGTGTTTAAATCCATTCTATCAATACCCGCTCTGACTTTTACGTAATCGTTTAAATTAATTTCACCGCCAAGTCTTATTGTGAAATTCATTTTCTGATCGCTTTTTGTAACAAGACCGAGGGTATCTTTAACTTCGAACTTTGGGTTTATGTAAGTGCCCACACCAAGAGAAACTACCCCCAGATTTTTGGGCAGGCTGTAAGTAGCACCTGCATCAACGATTGTGGGGAACGGATTTTCAGTTACGGTACCATTAACAGAGCCGTAAACTTCCGAAGTTTCCCATTTGTATTTAACACCGAGGTCGCGAACAGCAAGTCCGATGCTTAAATCCTTTGCCGCAAGGTACGTTGCACCGAGGTCTATACCGACCCTTGAATTTGTAACATCTTCATAAAGTTTTGAAAGATACATTTTAAAACCCATACCCACTGATAGCTGCGGCGAGAGCATGAATCCCATTCCAAGAAGGAGTTGATTCTCGTAAGTAGAAAGCATACCGAGAGAACGTCCGTCATTATCCCGGCCATCTATATCGGATACGCCAGCATTTATCCATGACAGGCTGATACCGGCTGTCTGCTTACCGTTTGAGAGTTTAAACTGTTTAGCAAAAGAGACAAAATTAAGTTTTCTGTCAACGGACATAAAAGTATAACCGACATTTACTATTCCCTGCTGCTGAAAAACGCTCAGGGATGGATTGTAATAACCGAAGACATCGCCGAAAGCGTCGGAAACGAGAGCGTTACCCATCGAAAGGCCGCGAGCACCAAAACCGAGTCTTGCAAATGCTCCTGCATAACTGCCAAGCTGAGCATTAGCAGTACCTGCAAATATCAAGAGTATTATTATATATAAGTATTTTCTCATAATCATAAAATTTTATTGCATCAAAATAATTTTGCCCCAGAGCGGAGTATCGTCGTCAATTTCAACTCTGTAGAAATAGACTCCGTTAGCGATAACATATCCATCGTTATTTTTTCCGTCCCAGATAGCGAACTGTTCATTAGTACCGGTACGCGGGGCGTTCTGAATGACAGTCCGCACCGGATTCATACCGAAATCAAATATTTTGATAGTAACTTTTGAGCTTGTTTTACCTGTAAGGTAGAAAATTCTTGTAACCTCAGTCGCCGGAGAGAAAGGATTCGGAGCGGCATAAGTCTTTATATCTGAGCCAGAGTTTATACATGCACTTGCGCGGAATATTTTCCATGGGGAAGCCCATGCGATCCCGGTTTCACGAGTTCTGAGCAAGCCGTCCGTTCCTCCGATATATAAAGTATCTCCGACATGATTTCCGGCATAGAAATTTGTTGCTTTACAAACATCTTTTGTGATGGGGTCGGCAATCAAGGAAGGTTTAGACCAATCGAAGACACCAAACCTTGCACGCCACAGACCAGCGTCTGTAAGACCATAAACGGTCGAATCTTTGGAAAATATTCCATTCGGCGAAAAACCGTTTAGAGTGTAAGACCAGACCTGACCCCTGCTTGCAGTAAAACTCAGGGCATTAACTTCGTTGTTATCTTCGGCTCTTCGTGTTGCAGCCCAGATTATTTCCTGAGAGCCATATCTTTGGACATGAAGACTTACTACAAAATTACCTGCGACTCTGTTTGTACCGCTGCCTGAATTTTGATTAGTATATTTTCTCCAGCTAATACCCCAGTCGGAAGATATATTAATTCCGTTCGCAGTACCGACAACAATAGTAGAATCGTTTACTGATTTAACCGAAAAGGCACGATGATTCAGATTATCGCGAGGGTTTAAAGCAAAAGTATATGTACCTCCGGTATATATACTATCGAGGTTATCCGGCGGCAGGAGTACGCGTGTCCAAGTAGCACCGTAATCGGTTGATTTTCGAAGACCTCCTGCAAAAGAAGTAATCCAGATGGTATAGTTATTTAAATCGTTTTTTGTTTTTGTGATGGTAATATCATAAGAGAGATTCTGTTGTCTAACGACGACGGGCAAAGAATACAATGTGTTAGAACCATAAACGATAGCAGTATCATACAGACCGTCAACGGGTTGAGAGAAACCAGTCCACGAGTACCCGTAGTCAGTAGAAACTTTTATACCCGTACCGGTGGGTACGCTTTCACCGCTAATTTGCTCGCTAACAGCCGTACCGACAGCAATGACATTATCTTTAAGAGCAAAACCTGCGATATCATCATCACCGAAAGGCTGAAGACCTACATAGTAATCGAATGAATTAAACTTATCGCGAGTACGCATAATACCGCTGCCTGTAGCGAACCATACAGTATCGCCGTTTTTGTAAACATCGGTAATGAAGTTACTAATCGGGCAAATTCTGTTATGCGGAGTAACTACGGTGCTCTGGATATTATCCAAATCCTGTTTTACGTATGACTTATTAAAGTTACCGAGCATAAAACTTTCGGGTATAGACTGACCGTAAAGGTTCAGACTAAACGCCAAAAGAAACAACAACAAAATTCTATTCAACATATAAAATTATTCTTTTTTTAAATTAAGGTCTAACAAATTTAATACTATCCCAGACACCTGTACTAACAGCATCGGAGCGGTCTTTTGCAAAGAACTGGTATTTATAATAACCGTAGAGTGAATCGGGAACAGCTGGTGTAACAGGATTAGTCAGGCTCCAGCTGCCTGATGGATTTAACGTCATTGGTATTGAGCCGCCGGGTATAATGAATCCTGAAGGTCTGTAAGCAAAAAAATAGACTTCTTTGATGTCACAGTTACCGTCGGGGTCAATTGCCTGCGCGTATAATGTTATATCAAAATAACCAGAAACGGGACGTACGACACTGTCAGGAATAGCTAAATTACTTATAGAAGGAGGAGTGTTAGCAGAATTTCTAACGTACAATGGAAGATTAACCTGACTGCTAAGAAGCCCTGCTTCATTTTTAGCAACAACCTGAATGGTATAGTTTCCGACTATCAGGCATGAGATACCGGAGGCACTTACATTTTTCGAATACTGCTTACCGTTCGAGACTTCCTGAACAAAATTAAGAGCAAAAGAACCGAGTGAAGAGCCAAGCGGGTCAACGAGTACACAATTGACTGACGCTATCGGGCTGCCGTTATTTTCATTCGCAACAACAGTTAAATCAAAAGAAATATTCGGAGATGCTGAAGTTGTTGAGACAGTATCGGTTGATTTTGAAACGTTAATAATAACGGGTGAATCATACGACGGGTCAATAACATTATCATTTTTCTTTTCGCATGAAATAAATGCAAACGATACCATCAAGAGCATCACAAAAATTAAGCTTTTAAACATAAAAATATTCATACCATTGGTTTAAACAATATTTAAGTTATAAAAATAAAGATTAAAATAAAACACAGTTTAGAAGAAAACTTGGAAAAAGGATTTAGGGTATAAGATTCAAGATCGGGTAAAAGTGTTTTCGATTGTTTCTCGACGGTTTCTCGATTGTTTCTCGATGGTTTCTCGATTGTTTCTCGATGGTTTCTCGATTGGTTCTCGATGAAGGCTCGAAGTAGGCTCAATGAAGGCTCGATGGGTAATAACCTTCAAAACGCAAAATTTAGTGATTAACTGAGGATAAAGTCAGTATTAATTAGCAGGAATGGTCAAATTAACAGGAGACAAATTCAAGACCAATTAAAAGCCAATTAAAGTCTAATTAAGACCCAAGCATGACCCGAGCAACACCCGAGTAACACCCGAGCAAAACCCAAAGTAATCGAGAAATACACTAGAACGTGGCTGAAAACAGTCAAATTTCTAATACTATTTCAGCAAATCATAAAACTGCAGAGCAAATCTATACACGCCCATCTATTATATATCACAATAAAAGTAATAATTTGGACAGGGAAAAAAGTGCAAAAATTTTTGCATGACATGGTTTAACCGAGAGAAATTAATAAAATCGAAGGGGTAAAAATTTTTGCACTAAATAAACGTGGCACAAATACAAAAAATGTTGTGATTATAAGTAGGTGGGGGTGATTAGTTGTCAGTTGTTGGTTGTCGGTCTTAATTTATCAGAATATCAAATGAGAATTGGAGTTTATTTTATAGTTCATTATATAGTTTAATATAAATGTTTAGACAGAAGCAGTTATAATGTATCTTTAGCAGATTTTTAACGTATATTTATAAACAATAGTTACAAATTGCTTTCTGAGAGTAAAGGTAGAAAGTACAAAGGATTTCGAATAAAGATTAAATATATTAAAGAAATTTATTGATAATTAGAATTTTTTATTATAACCCTTTGAATAAGGGAAATCAAAGTTGTTTAGAGATTGTTTTTTAAGACATAAATAAATATATTTAAAACTAAGTCTCGGTTAAAATTGATTTTTTAAATTGAAATTTTAACATCAAAATTTTAACATTTTAAATAATTTTTTATAAACCAAATTAAAAAGCTATGATGAAGAAAGTATTATTTGTTCTGACATTAGGAATGGCTGCATTGTTTGCTTTTAACACAGTAAGCGCACAATTTAGTCAGGCAGAATTAAATTTCCTGAACACACAGTTCAAAGTTGAAAGAATTGGTGATGCCGTAGTAGGTGTAAGAGTTGACGGAATGCCGAATACATACGGATTACCTTCAGTAAAAGATTTCTTAAAGAAATTTAAATCATCACCGAACAAATCTACAAATGACATAACAGTAACGCTTGTAGATATTGGAGCAAGAACGCTGTATGATTTATGTTCGAACGGTTCACCTGTACAAATCTGGCAGGATCCAGCAAATCCGGATTTAGTGCACGCGGTATTTGTTCACAGTCCAATGGGTGACCCGCAGCCAGGTTTTGCGGGCAGACGCAGCAAATATTATTACTCGACTGACAGAGGTGCAACATGGACGTTTATAACAGACGTACCAAGTGTCAGGAGCGGATTTCCGGCGATTGACGGTTTCGCAGATGGTTCTGCATTAGTGGTTAACCATTCAGACGTAGGTAAAGCATATAAAGATTTAGGCTCAGGACTGGGCGGTTTTACAGAGTTAAACGCCCCAGGAAACAGAGGATACATTTGGCCGAGAGCAGTATCGACAACTGATTTAACATTAACAAACAAATTCGTATTTGTTGGTTCAATCAGTGGAATGGATTCAACGAGATGGAACACATGCACAGACGTTAACGCAACACCTGGGACCTGGATTGGCTGGACAACAATACCTTCAGACGCAGCTGAAACATATTCGTTAGCAAGAGGAGCTGACGGAAGAATCGGAATGGCATTCAAGAATAATGATAGTATGCAGGTGAATGATTACGGAGATGTCTGGTTTATAGAATCAACGGATAACGGTACATCTTTCAGTGCCCCATTAAAAATATATGATGCAGATTTCACGACGGACAGTTTAGGGTGCATAAGAGGTGTCAGTATAGTTTACAAGGGAAATGCACCAGCGGTTGCATTCGAGACTGTAAAACAAACACAAGCCGGAACATTCTTCCCCGGAGCACCAGCAAAGATAAGATTCTGGTCGAATACATTACCCGGATCAGACCCGAACAGAAGTATAATAATTGCAGATACGAACAGAGTAGGATACCATCCTTATGTTGGAATTAACGACGTATTATCATCATTAGGACGTCCAAACATAGGTGTATCAGCAGACGGAAATGCATTATTTGTGGCATTCATGGTACCATCGGATTTTGGCGGCGGAGTTGACACAACAGTATTCTGTGACATATGGCTATCAGCATCGCAAGACGGCGGTTTAACATGGCCTGTACTTGGCAAGTTAAATCCGGCAGATCCAATTAAAGACTGGAGATACGTCAGCGTATCAAAATGGAATGACAATTCCGGAACAGACTACTATGTAAACATGGTTACATTAAGAGGTCACGTTCCAGGCTCGTACGTAAACGGAGTAACGTCAGGTATGCCGGAATCAAACGAAGAATACTGGAGCTTAAGAGCAAAGGTAACATTCGGTTCAATTTCAATCAGCGACCCAACGGGAGCCATACCGACGAATTATGCATTATCACAGAACTATCCTAATCCGTTTAATCCAACAACGACAATAAAGTTCCAGATTCCTCAGGCAGGATTAGTAAAGTTAACGGTGTATGATTTACTCGGAAGAGAAGTAGGATTACTCGTCAACACTCAATTAGCAGCAGGAAGTTACAACTATGTATTTGATGCAAGCAAACTGACATCGGGTGTATATCTGTACAAACTTGAAGCAGGAAACTTCTCAGAAGTAAAGAAGATGTTCCTTGTTAAATAAAGATTCGATAATTAAAATTTATACTAAGAACCCCGGTTATGCCGGGGTTCTTTATATACAGAAAGACTCAATTGAAATTAATTACCTATTATTTGTCTGAAAGCGTCAGAAAAATATTCCACAGGAGTATTATCTTCGCGGTTTGTAAGAATCAGCATGGATATTTTTTTCTGCGTATGGTATAGAAAGTGCGAGTTATAGCCGTACATGTTTCCCGGATGTCCAATCCAATTTCCTGCTTTCATAACCTGAAAACCGTAATGATCATTGACCCAATTAAAACGCTCAGCTTTCATTTGTTCAGAAAGGAATGAACCATCAGCGACAATCTTAGACCATATTTTCATGTCAGAGAATTTTGAAATTATAGCGCCTGCTGTGTATCCCCAAGAAGGATTCCAGTTTGTTGCTTCGGTCAGGGGACCAAATGCAGCAGAATATCCATGAATATAAGGAGATGGAAGGAATATGGTATTGGGCCAGAAAGTATTCAGCAAACCAATCCGCCGTATAATTTTGCTGAAGATAACTTCATCGGCTTTCATACCAGTAACTTTTTCCATAAGAAGACCGAGAAGGACAGTGTTAGTATTACAATACTCATAATCTGCATCGGGTGGAAAATTAACAGGATGCCTGAAGGCGATAGCAAGGAGAGAATCGGGTGTATAAGATTTAGTGAAACCGCTTGCTGCAAAATCAGCCCAGAAAGGTCCATCGTCGGAATAATTAAATAATCCGCTTTTCATCCTTCCAAGCATGCGGATAGTAATCAGATTACCGTTAGGAATGTTATATTGCGGGAGATAGTAAGTGATTGAACTATCGAGATTAATTTTTCCTTCATCGACAAGCATAAGAACAGCGAGACCGGTAAACGGTTTTGAATTGCTTGCGATACGGAAATAATAGTCTTCATTCATTAGTTCGCCTGTAAGAAGATTACTTACGCCTCTTTTCAAGACTAAATCAACTTCGCCTTCCGCTGAAAAAATCGCCATCATACCCGGGGTACTGATACGCATAAAAACACTGTCAGCAGCAAAACTGAGTTTAGACTTTAATTCATCCGTAAGAACCACAGACTGCGGATTGACGGGATTGCTGTTTTCATCTTCCGTGCATGAGAAAAGAGTTACACTGAAAGCAACCAAGAAGATGTAAATGAGTTTTTTCATTTATAGTTATAATTATTTGGGGGAACAAATTTGTTAAATCTATAATAATTTGGTTTATTATGAAATACAATAATTTAAGGTTAAAATACGGAATTTAAGAAATCCATTCATATTTATAGAATTAAAGAAGTAAGAAATGCTGGGTTTGATTGATGGACAATATAGAACACGTATTTTTGATAATGTGATGGAATTACACGGATTCAGGAAAGCAAATAATTACATCAGATATTTGCGGTGATGCAGCCCCTGAGTTTTCGGAATAATTTTATACGTTGACTCTTGTCAACGCGAAATAATTTAGAAGATTTTTTTGATTCTGCCAATTTCATTAGATTCGAGACGGACTTTTATACCATGGGGATGTGATTTACTTTTAGTAAGAATTTTTGAAACAATGCCTTCAGTGAATTCACCTGAGCACTGGTGATGTTTCTGAACTATGAGAACTTTCCGACCTATAAGCAGTTGATTTTCTTTGTTCTGCAAAATTATCCAATTCCCCTATCGCAAATTTGCTTTATAACATCGGAGAAGTTTTTCTGGCTGAAACCGAAACGTCTCAATTTATCTATATTCAATGAAACATCAGGAACCTGCGGCAGTCCTTCTACTGATTTGCAGGAGATCTCATTAATTAGAGAAGCATCGAAATTAAAATATTCGCATAGTGCTTTACCGATGTCTACACGGGAGACTCTATCAGCTCCTCCGAAGTTCAGAACTTCATTACGAATGTTCATTTTCAGTAAATCGTTTATCATGTCAGCGGAATCGAAAAGCGACAGTGGAGTCCTGTACTGATCACGGAAAAGGTTGACTTTGACATTCTCTTTAAGTTTTTCGTAGGTAAGATGAAAGTTATTACGTGAATGATTTTTACCGAAACCAATGAGCAATGCGGTGCGAAGAATAATATAGTTATCAGAATATTTCTGAACGGACAACTCCCCCATGAGCTTAGATTCAGCGTACAAAGTAAGCGGGTTAAGATTACTTTCTTCGCTGAGCATACCGCCTTTAACGCTTTCATAAACAAGGTCGGTTGAAGTATAGATGAGCTTAGCGTTGAAATCATTACAAAGCTGAGCGATAAGTTCTGTTGCTTCAACATTGAGAAGATAAACGTCATCTCTTGATAACTTAGCACACTGTTCGGGACGAGAATAGCAAGCGGTATGTATAACTGCCTCGGGTTTGAAATTATTGAAGTAAGAAGACATCTTAGCCCAGTCGCGTATATCTGCATTCAGGGAATTAAAATTTCTACAGTTTCCTTTATTGTCATTGTAAAGAGTTAATATTTCATTTTCTTCTGATATTTTCTCGTTTAGGTACTGACCGAACAGACCGCTACCACCTGTTATTAAAACCCGCATAGAACAAGATTAATTTATGCGTAAATTAGGAAACGCAGGATTAATTTTAAAGTTGAAAATGTTTATTATTATTTTACGGAGAGCACACGATGCGGAAAGACCAAACAAATGAAAAGATACTATCACAGAGTAAACAGAGTAACAAGTTCTGCAAACAAAGAATGAGATATTATGATCAAAAATTTTTACCGAAAGGAACGCAAAGTACTCAAAGTATGCAAAGCTCGCAAAGAGAGCATAAAAAATCATCGGTTCTTTTTCTATTGAAAATGTTTGTTTATTTCACACAATTTTCAATCGAATTATCAAAGAAAAACTAATTTATTTTAAGAACAAGAAATTATACAAAAGAGTCTGAAAGGAGGTATCGGAAGCAAAGAGAATACAAAACAAGCATTAAATAGTAAGATGTCGACACAAATAGTAATTTCAATGTAGTCATACCTTCCTAAGCAGAGCTTAGGAAGGAAAGCAATTTAACAGGTCTACACAGATTCGGGCTTCGGTTTTTGTTTAATAATTAGTGATGCAAGAACCGAGATTGCAAGAATTGCGATAATAATACCGAGCGATAAAGAAATAGGAAATTTGTAAAAATCTACAATCATCATTTTTATACCGACAAAAACAAGAATTACTGATAAACCGATTTTCAGAAAACGGAAATATTTCATCACACCTGCCAGAGCGAAATAGAGGGAACGCAAACCGAGAATAGCGAATACGTTGGAAGTATAAACAATAAATGTATCGTTTGTGATAGCAAGGATTGCGGGAATAGAATCTACAGCAAAAACAAGGTCGGTAAACTCAATCACGAGAAGAACGACAAACATAGGTGTAGCATATTTCTTAGCATCAATTTTAACGAAGAACTTATCGCCGTGATAATCATTGGTTACCGGATATAATTTCTTAAACAAACGGACAAGAATGTTTTTATCGGGTTCGATATGAGTATCTTTCTGGAACAACATTTTAACGCCAGTAAAAATAAGGAAAGCCCCAAACAAATAAACGAGCCAATGAAATTTTGCAAGCAAAGCAACCCCTGAGAAAATGAGTATAACCCTCATAATGAGAGCTCCAAGGATACCCCAGAAAAGAATCTTATGCTGATATTTAGGCGGTACTTTGAAGAAAGAGAAAACGAGAATAAAAACAAAAATATTATCGACACTAAGAGATTTTTCAAGAACATAACCCGTAAAAAATTCGAGTGCTTTTACTTTACCCATGTATTCATAAACTCCGTAATTGAAAATCAAAGCAAGAGAAATCCAAACGAAGCTCCAAATAAGGGCTTCTTTAATGTTTACTTCGTGTGATTTACGATGAAACACACCAAGGTCGAGAGCGAGCATAATTAAAACGAATAAATTAAAACCAATCCAAAGATAGTGGGTATCAATCATATTTTATATTAATTTGAAATTAGTAAACAAAATTGACGGGATAAAGTTCGAGAATTTCGGAATTAGGTAAGAATTTATTTACGGATAAAACAATTAATTATATTTTATCAGTACGGAAATCACTGAATTTTACAGGTAAAAATGATGTTGATAAGGATAGAATTAAATAACTGCATTTATTATGTTTATCAGTTGTTTAAAACCGGAGAAAGTTAAATGGACGAAAATACACCCACAAAAATCGAAAATAAGAGTCACTGGTCATTCAGAATTGTATTTTACTGGATCTTAGCATTCGCAATAACAGCAGGGTCAGCATATTACCAACGCCTGACAGGACCTACATATCCCGAAAGCGGAGCTGCATCATTTCAAGGAAAGGAGATTAAGTATAAGTTTGACAGAAGTTGTGACACATCAAAACTTGTTAAGGTAAAGCTTGAGAATATTGATACGGGAATTAAAGGATATATAGAGTACAGAAGATACGATACAAAAGACGATAAAACACTCGTTGAAATGAAGTATGAAAACGGAACATTAACGGGTGAATTTCCAGCAGAAAAGGACAAAGTTTATAAAACTCCTGCACAAAAATTTGAATATAAAGTATTAGTATTAAAGGACGATCAGAAGACAGAAATACCGAGTAATCCGGTAGTATTGAGGTACAAAGGCGACGTTCCGATGATTGTTCTGATTATACATATTATACTAATATTTACAGCGATGCTGGTATCGACAAGAGCCGGATTTGAGTTTTTCAACAAAGAACCAAACTTCAAAAAATTCGCATTATGGTCATTAGGCCTCATAACAATCGGCGGGATGATACTTGGACCGGTGGTTCAGAAGTTTGCTTTTGGAGAGTTATGGACAGGAATACCATTTGGAATAGACTTAACCGATAATAAGACACTCATCGCATGGATTATCTGGATAGCAACAACTATACAAGTTTACAGGGGTAAGAATCCAAGGAAATGGATACTTATTGCATCGCTTGTAACACTAATAATTTTCAGCATACCGCATAGTGTTATGAGCGGGAACACACCAAACAGTTAATAAAAACAAATAAATAATGAAGATTAAAAATTTATTAATATTACTTCTAACATTCATTTCCGGGGCTGTATATTCCCAGAATGCGATTGAGAATGTAAGAAGCAATGAAATAACAAAAGAAGAGATATACGAGCACATAAACTATCTTGCATCGGAAGAACTTGAGGGCAGATATCCAGGGACGCAGGGTGACATACTTGCGAGGGAGTATATAAGCAGAGAATTTGAGAAGTACGGATTAATACCAAAGGGCGACAGTGCTTTCATACAAAGATTTGATATGAACAATGGAGTTAAAAAGGGCAAAGCTAATACTGTAAAGTTTTTTGATAACGGAAAACAGGTAAGCATTAGCGAATCAGATTTTACTCCGTTAGGATTATCATCAAACGGAAAAGTAAAAGGGGGTCTGGTTTTTGCGGGATACGGAATAAACGCTCCGATGCTCGACTACAGTGATTTTAAAGACGCAAACGGAAATAAAATTGACGTAGAGGGAAAAGTAATTATAGTTATGAGATACTCTCCTACTACGATGAATCCGAATAATGACAAGCTCGCAAAGTTTGAAGAATTAAGAACGAAGATTGCCTCGTTTAAAGATTTAAAACCCGCGGGTGTAATCATAATAACACCGCCAATAAATTCCACTTCAAGCAATGCTGATATACTGATGGACGTAGGGTTTGACATGGTTTCACAGAATGCAGGCATACCGATTATTAATACTAAGAGAGACATAATAGAATCATTCTTAAAACAAAGGGGATATGACTTAAGCAAGATTCAGGAAGAAATAAACAACGGTATTAAACCAAATTCATTTGAGATTATGGGAGTATCGGTTGAATACGAAGTTGACCTTGAAAAAAATATAGCCAAGACGGGAAATGTAGTGGGACTTCTGGAGGGCAACGATCCTGTTTTGAAAAATGAAGTAATCGTAATTGGTGGTCACTTCGATCATTTAGGATACGGCGGACAGAATTCGATGTACAGAGGAAAGGACAAATTGCCGCATGTAGGTGCTGATGACAATGCATCAGGAACTTCGGGAGTACTTGAGATTGCCCAAAAGCTATCCTCAGAAAATAACAAGCTAAAAAGAAGTGTTTTATTCATTTGTTTTACAGCTGAGGAGGAAGGATTAATCGGGTCTTCATATTTTGCAAAATCGGATGAATTCAAGAATTATAATATAGTTGCAATGTTGAACATGGACATGATAGGGAGGCTTAAAGATGATAAATTAATAATAAACGGAACCGGTACATCCACATACTGGACACCTATGATTGAAGAGCTAAACAAGAAATATAATTTTAAAACGTCGATGAATCCTGAGGGTTTCGGACCTTCAGATCATTCGTCTTTTTATGCAAAGGATATACCCGTACTGATGTTTTTTACCGACTTACATACTGATTATCACAAACCGACAGATACACCTGATAAGATAAATACAGAAGGGCAGCAAAAGGTACTGAACATGGTTTATGATATGGCATATGACCTGAGTACGAGAGACGTGAAACCTGAATTTACCAAGGTAGCTGTAAAGGAAGAAAACAAGGGTGAAAGAAAGTCTGTAAGAGTATATGTAGGAACGGTTCCTGATTTCAGTTATTCTGATGCGGGTTACAAGATATCGGGTGTTCAGTCAGGAAGTCCTGCGGAGAAAGCGGGAATACTTGCAGGAGATATAATGATAAAATTCGGTGACAGGGAAATTAGTAATTTGTATGATTACACAGCGGCTTTAGGTGAATATAAACCCGGACAGGATGTAAATGTAGTTGTAAAAAGAGGAACAGAAGAAATATCTGTTGTTGTAAAATTAGGCACAAAATAAATTTACAAATATATTTAAACAAAAGAGGCTTTCATACCGGAAGCCTTTTTTATTGACATATAAGGAATTAAGACATTTTACATTTCAAATACGTTAATTAAGATGTATTTTTAAAATATATGATAACTGATTTTTTAATTGTAGGAAGCGGTATTGGAGGACTATCTCTTGCTTTGAAGCTGAGCACTTTAGGGAAAGTGCTGATTGTAACGAAGAAGAGAAAAGCCGAATCTAATACAAATTACGCTCAGGGAGGAATAGCCTCAGTACTTGCGGATGATGATAACTTTGAACTTCACATACAGGATACTATGTCATGCGGAGGAGACCTTTGCCATCTTGATGCGGTAGAAAAGATTGTTAAAGAGGGTCCTACAAGAATATACGAACTGCTTGATTTAGGAGTTAAATTTACACAGGAGAACGGGAGGCTTTTGCTCGGCAAAGAGGGCGGACATACAAAAAGCAGGATAGTACACGCAAGAGACCTGACAGGGAAAGAAATTGAGAGGGCTTTACTTCACGAGGTTTCGATAAATAAAAATATCGAAGTACTTGAATACCACTTTGCGATTGACCTGCTCACGAAAAGGAACCTGAAAAAGAACAAAGAAGAATTAGGCAAAAGATACAGACACACCAGAAAAAACAGAGAAAAGAATGCATGTTACGGGGTTTACGCATACAACATCAAACGAAAGAAAGTCGAAAAGATTGTGTCAAGAAATACAATACTGGCAACGGGTGGATTAGGTCAAGTATATTTACACACGACAAATCCTGCAATAGCAACAGGCGACGGTTTTGCGATGGGATACAGAGCGGGATGTGTCGTTGAGAATATGGAGTTTGTACAGTTTCATCCTACATCTCTGTATGAGAAGGAAATAGATGATGACACGCAGGTGTTTCTTATATCCGAAGCTGTGAGGGGAGCGGGTGCGGTTTTAAGAACAAGGGACGGAAAGGAGTTCATGCACAAATATGACAAGCGGAAATCGCTCGCACCGCGTGATATTGTAGCTAGGGCAATTGATAACGAAATGAAAAAGAGCGGAGACAAGTTTGTATATCTTGACACAAAGCCGATAGGAGCGGAAAAAGTCAAGCAACATTTTCCGAATATATACAAGACGTGTCTCACTAAAGGAATAGACATCACGAAGGAAATGATACCTGTAGTCCCTGCGGCTCACTACGCATGCGGAGGAATAACAACAGACCTTAACGGGAGGACTTCATTAAAAAATCTATTTGCCTGCGGAGAAGTGACGATGACAGGAGTACACGGAGCGAACAGACTTGCCTCAAATTCGCTGCTTGAAGCGGTTGTATTTTCAGATGCGATATATAAGTTTATTAAGAAAAATATTAACGCGATTTATTCAAAGAGCAAGAATGGAAACGGAATCAGAAAGTTACATAAAGAAATATTAGACTGGAATGAAAAGGGAACGATAAATGCAGATGAATGGGTTTTAATATCTCATGACAAGAGAGAAATAAAAGAATTAATGAACGATTATGTCGGGATTGTGCGAAACACAGTGAGACTACAACGTGCATTCAGAAGAATAAAAATGTTGAGGAATGAAATAAAGGATTATTACAGACGAACAAAAGTAACTGTTGAAATACTTGAATTAAGGAACCTTGTTTTAGTTGCATACATGATAATTGAATCTGCGATTAAGAGAAAAGAATCAAGGGGACTTCACTACATGCTTGATTACCCGGAAAGAAATGACAAAGAATTTAAAAAAGATACAAGGCTGGTAAAATATTAAGATGTCATCACTTACAATTGCACTCGTAACATGGAACAGTGAAGATGAGATTGCAGAATGCCTAAATATGCTGTTTCATGCAACTTCAAAAGTGCCCGGACTTAATTTAGAAACGGTCATAGTAGATAATGCATCGTCAGACAATACAGTAAAAACGATAGAAAACTTTCTTAGGGTTACAGACCAGAAAATAGTTTTCATCAAGAACGATTCTAACCTAGGATTTACAAAAGCATGCAATCAGGCGATACACGCATCAACGGGAGATTACATTTTCATATTAAATCCTGACACAGAAATACTCGACAGTGCAGTTGCAGATATGATGAAATATCTGGATGATAATGAAACCGTAGGTGTAGTGGCACCGCAGCTTTTATCATATCACAGAGATATACAGTTTTCATGCAGAACATTTCCAACATACTGGGACATGTTTTCAGAGATGCTAATGCTTGCGACACTGTTTCCAAAGAGTGAATTTTTCTCAAGGTGGAAAATGAGATATTTTGACCACAACACAATGAGAGAGGTAGATCAACCTATGGGAGCGGCTCTTCTTTTAAAAAGAAAGGTTCTTGAATCTGTAGGCGGATTGGACGAAAGGTTTATAATGTTTTATAATGATGTGGATTTTTGCAAGAGAATATCTGATGCAGGATATAAACTCGTATTTTTTCCAGATGCAAAAGTCAAGCACATGGAAGGTATAAGCATCTACAAGGACAGGTCAGGAATGATAAAAATATGGAACAACGATTGCTTAAGATATTTTAAGAAACATAATTACAATCCGTTATTATACAGCATATTGTTTATAGGATTGAAAGTTACGGGATTTTTCAGGATTATAAAAGCAAAGCTTTTCCGTTAAAATGATTTTCCGTGTAAGATTATGTTTTTACAATAATTTATAGAGCATAAAAATATTGCTTTCTATTCTAAAAATCATTTATTTCTTAACCGACAAATAATGGAACAAATATTTGGTGTAATTTGTAATATATAAATTGAATGAAAATATGAATTTTATTAAATTTTTAAAGTTGTTATTTTGAATGTTGAGCTAAAATAAATGGTCGAAAAACTTTCAAATAGAGAAAAAGAAGTCCTAAGGTATATTGTTGCCAATTTTATAAAATACGGTTTACCTGTCGGGTCAAGATTAATTTCGAAGCAAACAGGATTGAATCTTTCATCTGCAACGATACGCAACGTTATGAGCGATCTTGAGGACATGAATCTACTTGAGACACCTCATACTTCAGCAGGAAGAAAGCCAACAGACAAAGGTTACAGATATTACGTTGACGAGTTAATGAGCAGAGAAAATCTGAACAAGAATGAAATCGACCTAATAAAGAACAACATAGAGGAAAGCAAGAACAACATATATGATTCGGACGACCTGCTTTCAGCGACATCAAAGCTTTTAAGCATGATATCTCATCAGCTTGCGGTTGTAACTCAGCCATTTTTAAGTTCGGGTGTATTCGAAAAGCTTGAAGTATTTTCAATATCGGCTTACAAACTATTATTAGTGATTACGATAAAATCGGGTTATGTAAAAACCCTTATAATGGAAATTGATAACGAAATTCATTTCCAAAAGATAGAAAAGATAACACAGATTTTAAATGAACGCCTAACCGGTTTAACATTACTGCAAATAAAGGAAACATTTGCTGAAAGGATAAGCGATTATAAGAATGAAGAACCTGAGCTACTTCAGTTGTTTTTTGATTCAATCGGTAAAATAAACAGTGCAGAAGAAAAAGGGAGTAAGGTCCACATTTCCGGAACCGGAGAAATAATAAGACAGCCGGAATTTGAAGACCACGATAATTTTAAAAACATTATAACCTTAACGGAGAACAAAAATTTAGTAATACACATATTTCAGAATCCAGGGAAAAATAAGGATGAAGTCAGCATAAAAATCGGGTCAGAAAATGATGAGAAGAAACTTAAAGATTACTCGGTTGTTTGCACTGATTATTCAATAGGGGGTGTAAACGGAAAGATTGGAATAATAGGACCGAAGAGATTAAACTATGCAAAAATGATTTCATTAGTAGAATATACATCAAAATTAATATCAGAATTAAACCAATAGACAGGAGTTTTAAGATAAAATGAAGAAAAGCGATAAACACAAAACAAACACAGAGGAAAAGAAGCAAAACGAGAAGACTAAACATGAAGAAAATGCAGAAGCAACAATGGATAAAGCAGAAGATATTCAACTGACAGAGGTAGAAAAATTTAAAGCTGAAGCAGAATATTACAAGGATGCTTTCATACGCAAAGCTGCTGAGTTTGAAAATTACAAAAAGCGTTCTGACAACGAAATTTCAAATTACATTAAATACGCATCTGAGAATTTAATAAAATCACTGCTTCCTGTTTACGATGACATAAACCGTGCAATAGAATCGATAGAAAAAGAAGAGACGAAAGATTTTGGTACTTTAAAACAAGGAATGCAGCTAATAGCAGATAAATTCAAGACAACATTAAAGAACGAAGGTCTTGAAGAAATTAATATACTAGGAAAAGAATTTGATGTTGACACATGCGACGCATTTCTACAGGTACAAAATGATGAAGTTCCGCCACACACTGTAACGGAAGTGGTTGAAAAGGGTTATAAATTAAAAGACAAGGTAATCAGATTTGCGAAAGTAATAGTATCTGCCGAGAAGGAATAAGACATGACAAAAAGGGATTACTACGAGATACTTGGTGTACAAAAAAATTCATCTAACGACGAGATAAAATCTGCCTACAGAAAGCTTGCGATGAAATACCACCCTGACAGGAACCCGGGCAATAAAGAAGCAGAGGAAAAATTCAAGGAATGCGCTGAAGCATACGAAGTACTTTCAGACCAACAGAAACGTCAGAGATATGATCAATTCGGACATCAGGGAGTTAATTCGACAGGATTCTCGGGCTTTGACAATGTTAGCGACATATTTTCACATTTCGGTGATATCTTCGGAGGTTTTGGCGGCGGCAGTATATTTGATGAGTTCTTCGGGGGCGGTTCGTCAAGAGGAAGAAGACGTTCACAGGGAATTCCCGGGTCGGACATGAAGATAACGATAAAAATGACTTACGAAGAGATTGCTGACGGAACGGAAAAAGTAATTAAGATTAAAAAACTTAAGACATGCAAGACATGCAACGGTACCGGAGCAAAATCGAGCAGCGGTTATGTTACATGTTCGGTATGCAATGGTGCGGGAGAAATTAAACAGGTATCGCGTTCGATATTCGGACAGTTTGTGAATGTTTCTGAATGCCATAATTGTCACGGCGAGGGTAAGATTGTAAGAGATAAATGTACCGAATGCAATGGTGACGGCAGGGTAAAGGACGAGGAGACAGAAACAATCAAAATACCTGCTGGTGTTTCAGATGGACAGTATATATCAATGCGAGGCAAAGGAAATGCGGGTTCGAGAGGCGGACATGCAGGCGATTTGCTGATTTTCATAGAAGAGTCAAAACATGAATATTTTATACGCGATAATGACGATATCATATACAATCTAAAAATCAGTATAAGCGATGCAATACTCGGGGCAGATGTAGTTGTCCCGACATTGAATGGCAAAGCGAAACTTAAAATAGAACCTGGAACTCAATCCGGTAATATTTTAAGAATGAGAGATAAAGGAATAAGGCATTTAAACAGCGGGGGCAGAGGCGACCAGCTTGTAAAGATACACGTATTTATTCCCAAGAAAATATCTTCAAAAGAAAAGACATTATTGAAAGAATTAAACAAAAGCGAAAACTTCATTCCAGAAGCCAATAGTGAAAAAGGATTTTTCAAATCGGTGTTTAGCTGATAAACAAAGCCTTTAATTCAGGGTTAATAATTTGCTGTTTCATTGTAATAAATTCATTACTATATTTTAAGTATTAAACAGCATTATATATGCAGAGAATTTACCTCTTAGCAATTCCTTTAATATTCGTGCTATTCAGTAATACATACGCACAGGTCAACAACCTTGACGGCTCGTTTGAAATATACACAACAAGTGAGAACAACCTTGACGAATTAGTTTACTTCGGTTATGAGTTCATGGAAACAGTAAGTTCAGTTACACAGATTCGTTATAACAATACATTCTTTCTTTTCTTTTATGACAGAGCAAATGGAACAGCATTACTTTTAGACTCCGAGTTATCAATATCCAGAAGTTACTACGATTTGAGCCGGTCATGGTACAGAATAATTGCACATGATTTTGACGCTGACGACAAGGATGAACTTTTATTATATGATCAGTATAATGGAATTGTAGAAATCTGTAATCTGGGGAAATATATGGAGCTGATAGTAAAAAGCAAAATTACTTCAATCAGAAAAACATGGACAGAAATAGTATTGATGGACTCTTACCGTGAAACGAAGAATGAATTTCTTTTCTATGATGCAAAGGATAGCATTGCTAATCTATACAAAATCACGAAGGAAAATTCCGGAAATTACAAAATAGATTCATTATGGGGTTCTGTATTTATGAAAAGACAAACATGGGAAACCGTAAAAAGAATTACATTTGAAAACGGAACAAAAGGCTTAATAACTTACGACCCCTTTAATAAAAACCAGGGCGGCCGGGTATCACTTTTCCGTTACAATTCATCTGTACCATATTTTACTGAAATACCAATAAACACTGAATTCCCAAAGAATATCACATACATTGAAACGGGTGATTTCGGAAACGGAAGAGAATACGGCAACCTTTTGTTTTACTTTCGGGAAACAGGAGACTGCAGATTTTACAAAACAGGAAACGACAATTTAATACCAGGTGATGTGGATTCATCCTGGAGGAATTCATGGAAGATAATACTTCCGATCAAAACAGGAATAAGCAATGATTTGATTTTATTTTATGACACCGATAACAACAGAGACTTAGTAATAAAAACCTACGAGGGAACGAATCAAGCGATACATCCGGACGTTATAATAGGACATGATGGTAAGTACAAAATGGTAATGACACCATTTCCGTTCAGCGATGATGATTTTGAAAATCCATCAGTCCTAGAAAGCATAGACGGATTTAACTTTACAGAGATTCCTGGAACGAAAAAACCCCTAATTAACATGCCGGCTGTACCTCCAAATTACAGAAATGCATACAATAATGATCCTGATGTTTTGTATGATAATGGGAAATATTATATGGTGTACAATGAGACATTTTCTCAAAAACAGGAAAAGTTTTACCAAAACGTAAAAATGGTAATGTACGACAGCAATTTCACTAATCCTGATTCTGTAACCATACTAAAACAAACAAGCTATCAACGAATGACGTTTGCACCATCCCTTATAAAAGCAAACAAGTACTATATTTTTTTTGTAGATAAAACGCCGGACAGTAAGTTTGAGGTCAGTTATTTAAACAACATTGAACTCATGAATGGCTGGGATCAGCAGATAAAACAGCGTGTAATATTCAATACCAGCAAGAGTTTCCAGCCCTGGCATATAAATGTATTAAGAAATAATTTTGACGGTATGTATTACATGCTTATTGCAGGAAAGTACGATGTCGCAAGTTCCAAGAACAACGATTTATACATTGCAAGAAGCAAAGACCTTATAAAATGGGATTTAGCGCCTGAACCGTTGATGAAGAAAGAACAATATGGACATGCACAAATTTACCGTTCCACGGGAATTTTTGAGGATAAAAACAACCTTACTCTTTGGTATTCATATTTTGAAAGCAACGATCAGACAGGTATGGGAGTTCGGAAAAGTTTATACATTGATACCTCTATTTTCAGCGGTGGTCAGCAGCCCAAGAAAAAAGATCTTGTAAATCTTGCTGCTTACCCGAATCCTTTCAATGCAGCAACAAGAATTAACTTCAATCTGCCGATTAACGGATATATTACTTTGAAAGTTTATGATGTTTTAGGAAGGGAGGTAAAAACTCTTATTAGTAATGATTTAAGACCTGCAGGGAATTACACATCATATTTTAACGGTAAAAACTACGCAAGCGGAATATATTATTGCATGTTGTATATTAACGGAGATAATGATTATACATCTGTATACAGGATTGTATTACTCAAGTAGTAAATTTAAGGTTTGTATATATACTTTAACAGAAACACAAAGGCAGCCGTAGAGACTGCCTTTTATTAAAAGATATTGAATTGAATTATTTAACCAGCATCATTTTTCTTGTTTCGCTTAATCCGTTGATATTAATAGTGTAAAAATAGACACCGCTGCTTAAACCAATTCCATTAAATTCAACATTATATTCGCCTGCTTGTTTTCTTTCATTAACCAAATTCTTTACGAGATTACCTTTACTATCAAAGACAGACAGGGTAACGTTTCCGCTTTTAGCGATTGAATAATTAATCTTTGTAACAGGATTAAAAGGATTTGGATAATTCTGGTTTAAGCGAAAATTATCAATAAATTCATTAGTACCCGCAATACCGGTAGGTGCTTTAAGAACTATAACTTTATTTTGTCCAAAATTCCATGAGTCGTTATTAGTACCTCCTGTAAAGTCAACAGAATTGCCAGTTGAAAACAAGGTATCTTTTGACCCTGCAAGTGGAGCAATGTATCTGAAAGTCCATGTAACAGACCCGGAAACAGGAGCTTTTGGAGTTACATGTGTGAGTTCAAACACGCCGGGAGAACCTTCAAGGCTCTGCAAAGTATTATCCGACTGGCTAAGAATCACTTTTCCATTCCCCGATGAGATGTCAATTCCTCCTTTAGTTAATGGACCACCGGTTATACTAACAGTGAAAGTAGCAGTGTCACCGTATGCAACTGAATCCGGACCCTGAAAAGAAACATTAACTGAAGCTGTAGGATTGAAACCATGACAGGTGCAACCTACTGTATTACCGGCTCTCTTAGTTAATCCGACAATGCCCGTTGAAAATGCTTTAATGTTTGTGTATAAAGCAATTCCGAGAATTACAACGAATGAAAAAATTAGAAATTTCTTTAGCATTATGTTATTTGTTATTTAGTTAAAATCATTTTTTTGGTTTCGGCAATACTGCCTGATGTCAGCCGGTAATAATATACTCCCGTACTTAATTTACTTCCGTCAAAACTTATTTCATAAGTTCCGGCATTTCTGTATTCGTTTAATATGGTCTTCAATTCTCTTCCTATATTATCATAAAGAACTATTTTGACATTGTTACTTTTCGGTAAATCAAATTTAATTTTAGTTACCGGGTTAAATGGATTAGGATAATTCTGGTACAGCTTGAATATTTTGGGTACTAAAGTTGTAACATTATTCTCTTCAATTTCTGTCAAAACAGAATACACGAAGTTCATCTTCAAAAGAGCACCTGTCATCATATTAAGCTGATACCCTCTTTCCGGAACAATCATTC
The DNA here is from genome assembly GCA_041649015.1 of Ignavibacteria bacterium. Lineage (NCBI taxonomy): Bacteria > Pseudomonadati > Ignavibacteriota > Ignavibacteria > Ignavibacteria bacterium. Next base: position 83,613 of record JBAZNU010000007.1, on the reverse strand, counting down.
CCGCACCCGCACCACCTGATGCTGCAAAGGTTGAGAAATTTGCACCGCCGTCTGTGGAAAGCCATGAAGAAGAGCCGTAAGAGCCCGTCAATACAAGAGTCGGGTCTTCCCTGCACATATCAGAAGCCCAGCCCGAACCGGAATTCGTCCTGAGCAGCGACCAGTTATCTCCATAGTTCGTTGTTCTGTAGATTGCACCGCTTGGCCAGTTAGTAGCATAAATGACACTCCTATCGAAAACAACATTTGACATAGAAGGTATTTCACTTGAACTTGCATTTGAATGAACATCCAGCCAATTAACACCTCCGTTAGTTGACTTAAATATCTTTGCAACTCCTGAACCTGTAACACCGTCGGCGACAAAGACGATATTTGAACTATCGTACATGACAATCAAGTCACAGGGACTTCTGAATGGATAGTTACCAGAAATTTCTGTGAAGGTTGAACCGGTATCGAGAGATTTATAGAGGCCGCCTCCGTCGGGAGCAAAATAAAACACTGAGGGATTATTTTGATCCATTTCAAGAGGTTGTCCATAATTACTAAAATTTTTAGAAATGATAGTGGTCCAAGTTACACCGTAGTTTGTTGATTTAATAACTTTGTCGGGTGAGCTTTCAATAGCGGCAACCCATACGTTTGTGTCGAGAGGACTAACGTAGAAGGAATGTGCACGAGTCCCGAGGGCTGTCGTTGCTATAGAGCTCCATGTCTCTCCCCTGTTTCTGCTTATATACACGGTACTGCCGTACATTACATACATTGCGTTCCTGTCAAAAGGATGCTGACAAAGATTGTTTCCAATTCCGCTTGAGGCGGAAAGTTTTGAGACCCAGTTAATATTAACGCTTGTACCCGCGGGAAGATCCCATTTAGTACCACCGTTTATTGTTTTAATAACTGCATCGTTCAGACTGCTAACAGCATAACCTATGAGCGAATCGGCAAAAACAACATCAACGAGATTTGCCATCATAGGATTGACTTCGAAATTAAGATATCCTGATGATCCGTTTTTATTATTACGAATAAATCCGCCTCCACCGCAAATGTGATTATTATAGAAAGTACCTGAAATACCTCTTATGTCGGAATTTGTCTTCGAGTTCAAATAATAAAAACTGTTAATATTATCCTTCTTTATTATTACTCCATATTCACCCACGATTACAATTCCTTGATAATAATATTTTACCTGAAGCAGATTTCTGTTGGTTAATGAGGGTTGCAAAGTCCAGTTAAGTCCGCCGTTGGAAGTAAGAAATACTTTTCCGCTATCACCGACGATAACTCCATTATTTAAATCTTTGAACGAAACCGAATTTAAACTCACTGAACCAATGCCGTTATTATTGATTGTCCAGTTCGTACCACCATTAGTAGTTTTAATAACAGTACCATTTGCACCGCATGCAAATCCATTCAAAGAATCCAGGAATGTAACGGAATTCAGTGGCGCTCCAACTCCTGTATTTTGTTCTGTAAGGTTTAAAACATTTACTGAGGTTTTATAAACCTTACCATTGCTCGCCGACAGAAAGTAATAATTCCCGGCAGCAGAAACAGATTTGTAATTAGTTGTATTATTTACTACAAATAAACTCCACCCGTTACCCCCGGTTGAGGACTTGAGTATTTTACCATTATTACCCACAGCCATAACATTCTGTGTGTCGGAAGTTGTAATAGAGTTTAATCCCTGTGAAAAGAGTTGAGGGACAAACAAAAAAGCAGAAATCAGAGCAATAAAGAGAAGTACTGTTGTTTTCATTCTTATTTAAGTTATTGAAAAAATGTATTAAGTAAGTTAAATTTAAAACGTGAATGTTCAATTATTAGTTCCTATATTGCAGTGATGAAAAAGCAAATACTAATTACTTTATTAATTATTCTAACATCAATCGATTTGTACTCAAAATCAATTGAATTTCCGGTAGTATTTGTTTCAAGAAATCATAAACTAAACGGGAACATACTGTATCCACAGGCAGGATTAATCCCGGGTATGGGATCGCATTCAAGGTTTTCTGTTGTAGGCGGAAGGTTAATGATTAAAAATGAGACGGGTAGCATTATCACATTAATCGACAGCACGATGTCATTCAACGGGATTTCGTTAGTAGATGTACAACAACCGTGTGTAAATTGGGATGGAATCAGAATTATATTTGCAGGTATAGAGCACAAGGACAGTTCATGGCGAATATATGAAATAAAGAAAGACGGAACAGGATTCAGAAAGTTAACATACACAGACAGATTTATTAATTTATCACAGTTCGGACAGGCGGCATTCAAATTTAAAAAGTACGATGATATTGATCCGGTTTATATGCCGGACGGGAAGATTGTTTTTTCATCGACAAGGTTTCCATGTATTTCTCAATTTGGTGCAGTACTAACAACAAACCTTTACATAGTGGATTCTACGGGATTTAATATGTTCAGAATTACAACGGAGAGAAACGGTGCAGAAAAACCAACTGTTGATCCTATAACCGGAAGAATTGTATACTCTCGATGGTGGTTAAACATCGACCTGCCATCAAACACTGCACCTAATGGTATTACAAGGGATACATCTCTTGCATTGACGAATGATAATGCAAACATCTGGCAAACAGCTATGATTAATCCAGACGCTGATATGATTAGTCTTTATGCAGGTGATCCCCGGAACAGGAAATCCCTTTTCGGATACAGACCAAGAATTGACTCTTCCGGAAATATGTATGCCTGTTATGTACCGGATATGTCTATGTATTGCACGGGAGGAAGTTCGGGTATCCGTTATTTTGCAAAAGGACTAAATGAATTCAATCACATCGCAGGCGTTGATACATCCACACAGTTTTATGTACAGAATCCGCCTTCATATGGAACTATGCTACCGCCTTATGCGGTTGACCCAGTTCCTATTAGTAACGAACGAGTAATGTTCTCTTACGCTTCAACTGTTATCCAGCAGGATTACGGTGTATATACGTGCACAAAGGATGGATTGAATGTTATGCCAATCGTTGATCTTCCGGTAACTTTGGAACTGAACGCAGAAGTGTTATTACCAAAGAAAAAGCCTCCGATTGCAGATTATCTTCATGACTATGATTTGAATAAACTACCCCCTACAAGCGATCCCTCAACTTTTTATCAAGGGGGCTTATTCAGGTTTGACTGCATGAATATTTATGCAAATGGTCCAGTTGATGCTCCTATTGATGATGCACCGAGAATAACAAAGAATGCAAGGATAAGATTCTTTGTAAACCATCAAAGACAGAATCCTTTTGGACTTGATGATCCTGTTTTAGTTAGAACAGTAAAAGTAGATTATGACGGTAAGATCGCTGAGGGGGATATTGCGGCTAATTTACAATCATTTGAACAGGTCGTTGATTCAAATGGTAATGTACTAAAAGCAGGTAAGAGCAAATTTGCACATGTTACAGGATTTAATTTTGCAAACAATGGTTCAGGAACAAAATGTGTCGGCTGCCACGCCGGACACACTCTTATAAAAGTGCCTGTGAATATTACAGAATCACAGTTTACAAATCTTTCGACTTCAGCAAGCACTTATGCCAGCAGTACTTATAGTTATTCAGATTCAAGAAATGTTATTGACAGACGAGCAAGGAATAAAGACCTTTCCGTAAACTGGATATCAAACGGCGGGACTAATGAAAATATTGAACTAAGATGGGAAATACCTATAGACGTAAGGGAGATTAAATTATACAATGTACTGCCAAATACTGCAAATCAGACTAACATTCAAGTTACCGATTGCGAAATATTTTTATACTACAACGAGCAGGTGGTACAGCATATATTAAATACAGGGGCACTTGATATTAACGGCAAATCTATTTTTATATCGCCATGGCAGACGATTAACAAACTTAAGATAATAATAAAAAACTATTCCGGATTAATAAATGGAATGAATTTTAGTAGTATTGCAGAGGTTGAAACAATCGCAAGAGTAAGTAATTATGAAACGGTAGGAATCCGCAATCTTAATGAAATTGCAAGCAGTATTCAATTGTATCAGAATTACCCGAATCCATTTAATGCTTCAACAGTGATCAAGTTCAATTTAAGCAAAACAGGGTTTGCAGAATTTAAAGTATATGATATTAACGGCAGAGAAGTTGATGATATCAAAGGAAAGATTTTTAACGAAGGTCCGAATATATTTATATACAAACCGAATAACCTTTCAAGCGGTATTTACTTTCTAAAATTAACATCGAACGGAAAGAGCAAGCTAATAAAATTATTGCACATAAAATAATGACAGACAACGAATTTAAAAAAGCATCAGAGGAAATACTGGATTGGATTAATAAGTATTTGAAAGAGATAGAAAAGTATCCGGTAAAGTCAAACGTTAAATTTCATGAGATATTCGATAAACTTCCATCAAAAGCTCCAGAAGAACCCGAGGAATTTAATGATATATTTGACGACTTCAATAAAATAATCATGCCGGGAATTACACACTGGCAAAGCCCTAACTTTTTTGCATATTTTCCTGCTAACTCAAGCTATCCTTCATTACTCGCAGAGATGTTAATTTCAGCTCTTGCTGCACAATGCATGAAATGGGAAACATCACCATCCGCCGCTGAACTTGAGGAAAAAGTAATGAACTGGATGAGAGACATGACGGGTCTTCCTCAGAACTTTATTGGTGTAATACAGGATACCGCTTCAACATCCACACTTGCATCGATATTAACAGCAAGAGAGTTTCATTCAGAATTCAGTATTAATAAAAAAGGTTTTTCAGGACAGGAAAGATATAGAGTTTATTGTTCTACTGAAACCCATTCTTCTATTGAAAAAGCTGTAAAAATTGCCGGTATCGGAAGAGATAATCTAATAAAAATTGAAGTTGATAAAAACTTCGCTATGATACCTGAAAAGCTTGAAAATGCTATTAAAAGTGATGTTGAAAATGGTTTTCATCCATTATGTGTAGTGGCTGCCATAGGGACAACCGGAAGCACCGCAGTTGACCCTCTAAAAGCGATATCGCGGCTAAAAAAGGAGTATAAGTTCTGGCTTCACGTGGATGCAGCATATTTGGGGACAGCGCTTATACTTCCGGAGTACAGATGGATGTTAGAAGGGATTGAAGAAGTGGATACATTTGTTTTTAATCCTCATAAATGGATGTTTACAAATTTTGACTGCTCTGCTTACTTCATAAAGGATAAGAATGCTCTATTAAATACTTTTGAAATTATTCCTGAATATTTGAAAACTCGTTCTGATAATGTTGCGAATAATTACTGTGACTGGGGAATTCCCCTCGGAAGAAGATTCAGGGCGTTAAAACTTTGGTTTGTAATTCGTTCGTTCGGTATCAAGGGACTTCAAGAAAAGGTAAGATATCAAATTTCATTAGCAAAAGATTTCCATAACAAAATGAAGCAAGAACCTGATTTCGAGATTCTTGCTCCAATGATTGCAAATGTCGTATGTTTCAGGTATAAGCCGGAAAATGTAAAAGACGAGGAGACTCTCAATTTTATAAACGAAAAACTTATGCACGAACTGAACAAAACGGGTAAAATTTATCTTTCACATACGAAACTTCTGGGTAAGTTTTCACTTAGGCTTGTCATAGCTCAGACAAACGTTGACGAAAGGAATGTTAACGACGCTTTTGAGCTAATAAAATCATATTCCAAAAATTTAAATTTTTGACAGATGAAAGAACAAAATTATTCCAATCACAGAAGATTTGTTGCATTGTTTCACGTTGTTACGTTCCCAATGATAATCTTAATGATAGTATCTTCGGTATACTATACAATCAGTGCAGCCAGTCAGGGAGCGTCAATGAAACTCTGGTTATTTTTCCTGATTATATCATTATCTTTGTTGTTCGTTTTCTTCTTTGCAAGAAGTTTTTCTCTGAAAGCACAGGACAGAGCGATAAGAGCCGAGGAAAATTTCAGACATTATATTCTTACCGGAAAGCCTATTGACAGCAGACTAACTATCAGACAAATTATTGGATTAAGGTTTGCGTCTGATGAAGAGTTTGTTGAGTTGGCAAAGAGTGCTGCAGAAAAGGGAACCGCAGAAGAAGACATAAAGAAGTCAATCAAGCACTGGAGAGCCGATAACTACAGGGTTTAATTAACATGGTATATAATATGAAAGGTACGAATTAAATCATTCGTACCTTTCTTTTACTAAAAACTATGGATCTAATTTATTAATTTCTTAATTTCGTTCTCAAAGAACTCATAATTTCTGCCTCCGATAAGTTTAGTGCTGAGGACGCCGTCTTTATCGTATATATAAGTTGATGGAATAGCTCCTTCCCATTGTTTATCATAAAAATCAATAAGATCTTCAGGATTTTTGAAATCATTATAGTAAGTATCAAAATCAACACCCTGCTTTTCGAGAAACGGGATTACCTTAGTCCTTAATTCCTCTACCGCATCGATGGAAATAAACACCAAAGCAAAATCTTTATCCTTATAGTTGTTATAAAGTTTTATCAGTTCGGGAAATTCCGTAACACAAGGCTTACACCATGTAGCCCAGAAGTTATACAGTACAACTTTTCCTTTGACCGAGTTTTGAATTTCTTTTAGGTCTTCAACTGATTTGAGCGGATTTACTGTCTGAGAATAAACGTTTACAAAAGTGAAGGATATTATTAAAGCTAAAATAATTCTTTTCATGACTACATATCTTTCCTTTTAATTGTACAACCGAATGATTTAGTTAATTTGACAGTAACTTCTTTACCCGCTGTCAGTTCATTAAGAGCGTTGTTTAAGTCGTTTGAGGACACTTTTTCAGCATTGCTATTATCGTCAATTCTGCCGTGATAAAGTATTGTTCTATCTTTCCCCAGAACGAATACTTCTGGTGTCCGAGTTGCTTCAAACAGGTCAGCAACAACGCTATTTTCGTCTTTTAGCATCGGGAACACATATTTATTCTCTTCGTGATGCTGTTTTACCCTTTCAACGCTTTCCGTAGTGTTTGAGTTTATTGCCCAGAACGTTATTCCTTTTCCATTATATGCATTAACGTAATTATTTATTCTGTCGTTAAAAGGCTGCACGTAAGGGCACTCTGTTGACCAGAACATTATAACTACATACCCGCTTTGAAGAGCTGTATTCAAATTGTACTGTGTACCGTCATAATTTACGATTGTAAAATCCTCAACTTTTTCTCCCGGATCTTTTGCATAAGAATTAAGCGAGATTAAAATGGTTAATAATACTGTTACTAAAATTTCTGATATTTTCATAAATTGATTTATCTCCTTTGTTTAATTGTTATATGCTTAAACGTAAAAGTCAGACAAAAAATTTCATTCAACAGGAATCATATTCATTTTATTTATGATTGACGATAGCTAATTTGAGCTATGGGAAATATAATATTAATTTTCATTTGTTTACTTGCCGGAGTGCTACTTCGAAAGATTAAATCATTTCCCAATGACGCTCATAAAGTACTGAACTTTATCGTAATTAATATATCACTGCCTGCTTTAGCTCTACTCTACATACCGCAGGTTGAAGTCACGTCACAGATTATATATCCCGCGGCTTCGATGTATATAGTTTTTGGGTTTGCACTGTGTTTCTTTGTATTGCTTGCAAAAGTATTCAAGTGGGACAAACAGACAACCGGTTCACTTATTATGACTGCAGGACTATGCAATTCGTCATTTGTTGGATTCCCTGTTTTAGTGACAATGTTCGGAAATGAAAGTCTTAAGACCGGTGTAATAATTGATCAGGTTGGAAGTTTTGTCATTCTCGCAACATTCGGAGTTATAGTGTCTTCTTTTTACTCATCAAGGGATTTCAGCACAAAAAAGATGATTAAAGATATACTTACTTACCCTTCGTTTATTGCGACAATTTTAGCTATGTTCTTAAAAATGGTTGGCTTTGTTCATACTGAAACGACCTCTTTTATTCTTGAAAAACTAGGCGGATTAATAGTCATTCTCGCAATAATATCTGTTGGATTGCAGTTGAAAGTATCACTGAGACATTTACCATACAGGGAGCTTTTTGTTGGACTTTTATTCAAACTAATACTCGCACCTTCCTTAATTTTTTTGATTTACTTTATTATTATGAATCAAAGGGGAATGGAAATAGATGTTAGTCTCGTTGAATCAGCAATGCCGCCGATGGTTATGGGTTCTGTGATGGCAGTCACTTATGATTTGAACCCGAAGCTTGCGAACTTAATGGTTGGACTGGGAATACCGGTATCGTTTATTACTTTATTTTTGTGGTATTTGCTTGTAATGTCACTGAGGTAAGAATCGATACACTGATATTAATTTCATTGTAACTATTTCCCTGGTTTCAATTATTGGAACCGGATACACGTATAAATACCTCTTACTCGAATTTAATAGAAAAAAATTAAATTGAGAATGCACTATTTAAAGTATAGAAAAGTTACATCTGAATGTATAAATTAATATAATTAGAGTGTTTCAATCATAATAAAATATTTTAATTATGAATACAAGTATTCCCCAGTCAATTTTAATGCATGCTCCGTTCGGGTATGCATACCATAAAATAATAAAAGACAAAAAAGGCATACCGATAGATTATCAATACATAGAAATAAACCCTGCCTTCGAGAAAATGTCGGGTAAAAAAGCAAAGGATGTTATTGGAAAAAAATTTACAGAAATATTTTCATTTGAATCGAATGAAAATTTTAATTTAATCTCATTCTGCAGGATAATGTCTGCAAAGAATGGAAAGCATGAGTTTGAATATTTTTCAATTCACACTAATGAATGGTATAAAATATCATCTTTCAACGTTAAAAAAGATTACTTCATATCATATTATACTGAAATTGATAAAGAAAAAAAGAGCAAGGAGAACGTTCTTAATGTCGGGGACATGATAAATCTTGTTTTAGAAAATATTCCACAAGCTGTCTTCATACAAACAGATTCAAAATTTGCTTATGTAAATAAAAAGTGTCTTAAATTATACGGAGCAAAAAGCCCGAGCGAACTAGTGGGTAAACCTGTAAAAGAAAGAATTCACAAGGATTATCACGAAATAATTGAATCACGAATTAAGAAATTAAACAAGAAAAAGGAAAAAGTACTCTTAGTAGAGCAAGTCCATAAGAAGATTGACGGCACGTACATTAACGTTGAAGTATCCGGAGTTCCTTTCAGATATAATGGTTTGGATGGTGGAATGGCTTTTTTACGAGATATTACTTCTTACAAAAAAGCAGAGCAAAAGGCACACGACATAAATGAAAATCTACGTATCACTTTAAACTCAATCGCAGAGGCAGTAATTGCAACTGACATTAAAGGACGAATAACGGGCATGAACCCGAGGGCTGAAAACATGCTTGGAATAAAGTTTGCCGATGCGGAAAATAAAGTTCTTAATAAATTTTTTGTTACTATTGACAGTAAAACCGGGAAAAAATCTGAAGACCTCATTAAAAAGGCATTAATCACAGGGGATGCTTTATGCCTTTCATACGGTATAAAACTTATCACAGTAAAAGGTGAAGAATTTTTAATAACAAATTCAGCAGCACCGATAAAGGATAGAAAAGGTGATATAGTTGGTGCAGTTATTGTATTTAGGGATGTTACGGAAGAAAATAAAATGCGTGAATCAATTTTGCTTAGTGAAGAAAGATTCAGAAGAGTTACTTCAATTATTACGGATATTGTTTATTCGTGCACTGCTGATAAAAACGGTGTTTACAGTATCAACTGGATGGCAGGTGCTTCGGAAAAAATTTGCGGATATTCAATCAATGAAATAATGTCAAAGAAATTCTGGGAATTTATTGTTGCAGATGAAGACAATGAGTTATTTAACAAAAATGTGACAGGCTTGAAGACCGGTATGCAGTCTGTTTGTAAATTAAGAATAAAACATAAAGACGGGAATATCAAATGGGTAGAATCTCATGCAGAATGCGTTAAAAGTTTGAAATCGAATAAAGAAAGTATTTTGTATGGTTCATTGAAAGACATAACCGAGAAGAAAAGAGCTGAAGATGAATTATGGGTAAAGGACTGGGCAATAGAATCATCGACTAATGCTTTCGTAACCTCAGATATGAACGGTTACCTGAACTATGTAAATCCTGCTTTTTTAAAGATGTGGGGATACAGCTCGGAATCTGAAGTACTGGGTAAAAACGGAGTAGAATTCTGGAAATTTAAAAATGAAGCAAAGGACTTATTGAAAATAGTGCAGGATACAGGTTTCTGGAATGGGGAGTTTAAAGGAATAAAAAAGGACGGCAGCGTTTTTGATGTAGAGGTATTGACAAGCCGGGTAGTAAATAATGAAGGTGAGGGTGTTTGTTTACAAGCATCATATACTGATATTACAGAAAGAAAAAAAGCAGAAAATCAAATTAGGGAAAATGAGGAAAGATTAAAGCTTGCTTTAGCTGTATCAAAGCAGGGTATATATGATTTAGACATTAAGTCTGGCAAGGCAATTATTACACCTGAATATGCAAGAATGATAGGTTTTGAACCAGAAGAATTTTCGGAGTCTCACGAAGCTTGGAACTCCAGGTTACATCCTGATGATAAGGAAAGGGTCATTAAGTTGTATGAAGATTATCTTAACGGACTCAGTACTGAATACAGTGTAGAATTCAGAGATCTAACAAAATCGGGAGAATGGAAATGGATACTTTCGACGGGAAAAATCACTGAATATGATAGTTTTGGAAAGCCTTTAAGAATGTTAGGGACGCACATTGATATAAATGAACGAAAAAAGGTAGAAGAAGAGAACAAAAAACTTGCACAGATATTTGAAAGCTCACTAAACGAGATATTTCTACTTGATTCAGAAAACCTGAAATTCAAGTATGTGAACAAAGCAGCTATTAATAACTTAGGGTATACTCTTGAGGAGCTTTATGATATGACTCCATTAGACCTTGTGCCTGAAGACAGTTTAATACAATTTCTTAATTTTATAGACCCCTCAACAAAGAATACAGGAGATAATTACAGACATTTTATAGATGTAGTATCTCTGTTGAAAACGGGTAAAAAAGAGCAGTTTGTATTTGAGACATTTCATAGACGAAAAGACGGTTCTATTTACGATATAGAAGTTCACCTGCAGTTTATGGAGTCAGGGAATGAAGGATATTACGTTGCAGTAATCATCGATATATCAGAACGTAAAAAAGCTGAAGAAAAACTTAAGACGAGCGACAAGATATTCACACACTCGATTGAAATGTTATGTATCACGGGTTATGACGGATATTTAAAAGTACTAAATCCTGCATGGACGAGTACACTCGGCTGGAGTGCGGAGGAACTATTATCGAAACCATGGAATGAATTCGTTCATCCGGATGATGTAGATTTAATGAATAAAATTAAGGCGGAAATAATTGAGGGAAAAGGAATTTATGAATTTGAGAACAGATACCGATGCAAAGACGGCAGTTATAGAATACTCTCATGGAATTCACATCCATATCCAGAGGAAGGAATAATGTTTGAAGTAGCCAGAGACATAACAAGCAGCCGCAAAACAGAGCAGGAATACAAGAAATTATTTGAAGAAATGCTTGATGGATTTGCATTACATGAAATAATCTGCGATGAAGAAGGCAGACCGATTAATTATAGATTTCTTGCAGTGAATCCAATGTATGAAAAGATGACGGGATTAAATTCGAAAGATATAGTTGGAAAGACGGTTCTCGAAGTATTGCCTAATTTAGAAAAGAAATGGATAGAAAGGTACGGTAAAGTTGCATTAACAGAAGAGCCAATATATTTTGAGGATTATGCAGAAGAACTCGACAAACATTATGAAGTGAAGGCATTCAGCCCGTTAAAGAACCAATTTGTCACAATAATCTCTGATATAACCGCAAGAAAGAATGCGGAAATAGAACTTATAAAGGAGAAGGAGAAAGTTGAGGAGACAGAAAAGCAATTCAGAATATTGTTTGAGAACTCACCTGATATTGTAGCATTAACTGATATTAACGGAGTATTTCTTGATATAAACAGAGTAACTCCTGGAAATAAGAAAGAAGAAATACTGGGCACAAACATAAAAGATATTCTAACGCCTGAAGATAAGAGAGATTGTGATGAAGCAATTAAAAGAGCATTGGAGACAGGACTACCTCAAACATACGAGCCAAGGATGAAAAATCCAGCGGGTATATATGAATACTGGAATAACAGGATATCAGCGATAAGGAGAGAAAATGAAGAAGTACTTTTGGTAATTAATTTTACGAATGTAACTGAACAGAAGAAGATTGAAGAAGAGATATTAAATGCAAAAGAACTTTCAGAAGCGAATGAAATAATACTACGGAATCAAACGGAGGAGATAATTTTAAACAATGAGCGACTTGAGAGCCTGCTAAAGATTTCACAATTTCAGACGAGTTCCAATCAAGAGCTGCTTGACTTTGCGCTTGAAGAGGCAATTCAATTGACACGCAGTAAAATTGGATATATTTATTTCTACAATGGAACAACGAGACAATTCACGTTGAACACGTGGTCAAAAGATGTGATGAGTGAATGCAATGTAGAAAATCAGGGAACAATATATGACCTAGACAGCACAGGCTGCTGGGGAGAGGCAGTTCGGCAGAGACGTTCGATTATTTTAAATGATTATGAGGCGGAAAATGAATTAAAACAGGGTACGCCTGAGGGTCATGTGAAGTTGAAGAAATTCTTGACTATACCAGTAATTGTTGACAATGAAATAGTAGCGGTAGCGGGTGTTGCTAACAAAGAGACAGATTATGATTCACCGGACGAACGTCAGTTAAAATTGCTGATGGACAATGTATGGAAGATATCAGAAAGACTTAAACTAATTGAGAATCTGAAAAGTGCAAAACAAAAAGCAGAAGAGAGCGACAAGTTGAAATCGGCATTTCTTGCTAACATGAGTCACGAGATAAGAACACCAATGAACGGTATATTAGGATTTCTGGACTTGCTGAAAGAGCCGAGTTTGAGCGAGGATAGCAAGAGCGAATATATAAAGATAGTAAATCAAAGCGGAGAACGCCTGCTGAACACGATAAATGATATAATAGAAATATCAAAAATTGAAGCGGGGCAACTCCAGCTTAGTTTTAGTGATGTGAATATATCTGAAATAATGGAATATCATTACCAGTTTTTTAAACAACAGGCGAATGATAAGGGAATAGAATTAAGAATTACGGAGCAGATTCAGAAGGAAGAATCGATAATAATATCGGATAAGCATAAAATAGACGGGATACTGACAAATTTAATAAAGAATGCAATTAAGTTTACGAGTAAAGGATTTATAGAATTTGGAAATTACGTTAAGGAGAACAGTCTAATATTTTTTGTTCGTGATACGGGATTCGGTATACCAGCAGAAAAAGTCGATGCAATATTCGGGAGGTTTGTACAGGGTGATTTATCGCCATACACACGTTCATATGAGGGGTCGGGTTTGGGATTATCGATAGTTAAAGCATACATTGAATTGTTGAACGGTAAAATATGGGTTGAATCAAAGTTACATGAAGGAAGCATATTTTATTTTTCATTACCTTACAATCCTGTTTCGCAAACGATAACAATATCAGAGCCGAGCGAGCCGATTAAATATGCTTTCCAAAAAAGCGACAAAATATTGATAGCGGAAGATGATGATGTAAGTTATGAATACATCGAGAAGATACTGAGTAAGGAAGGATTGATAATAATGAGAGCAGCGAACGGCGAGGAGGCTGTTAACAAAGCAAAAGGACGGAATGATATTTCATTGATATTGATGGATATTAAAATGCCAATAATGAACGGGATTGATGCCACAAAGGAGATAAGAAAATTTAACAAGGACATACCAATTATAGCGCAGACTGCTTATGCAATGATCGAAGACAGGAGAAATGCTTTAGTAGCAGGATGTACTGATTATATTTCAAAGCCATTGAGCAGAACACTGCTAATCTACAAATTAAATAATTATCTTAATAAAGATAAATTTAATTTGAAAGGAATATAACTAATATGAATGGCTGCAACATGATTCCAGCACATTACGGAGCATTTATGACTTTTGATGAAAAGACGGGAAGTGTCGTTTTAAGAAATTTCTAATTATTTAAGTTCCAATATAGTACCATTTTTGAAAAAAAATTAATTTAGTTCAGAAATTATTGGATGTTTATTTAGATTTATTATGTATATTTTACATTAACTATAAACAAGGGTCATTATAGGAGTACAAAGGATGCGGATATTTTTTAAATTATCATAGCCTTTGTATGAAACTTATTAGTTTAGAACTAAATTATTTCCCTAGAAATCCGGGTCTAAAGTTATTCAGTTTTAAATCTATTAGTTCTTTTCTTTTTTAATTGTTTTTTACGAACTATTAAGTTGCAGGGTTATGATTAAAGTAATCCATTCAGAAGTTGAACCCCTTGTGGTAGAATGTACTGAGAGCGATGTGAAACTTTGCTCTAATTGCAGGTATCACGGAAGTTGCTACTTCAAAAGCAAAGACACGAGAGGCGTATTATACGCATTTGTGTTTTCGCTTTCACTGTTTGCTATACTTATAGCAAGCATATTGATACGCTAAGTTTCTATTTAGTGTTTCCTATTGAAGCAGGTGTCGAAAAATTCGGCACCTGCTTTGTTTTTCTATTTAAAAATTTTAAATAACTGTAAATTTCTTGCCATATGATGAAAATTAATACAGAAACGAGTAGACAATAGCGAAATGACTATGTTTTATTGCTATTTGTGAAATTTGCATGAACTGAGCGGGCCGCAAGAGTACTACAAGCGGGCAGGAAGACTCTCACAATTGGATTCAGGGTGTATTCAGGTTGGATTGAGGGTGTATTCAAGAAGGTTAAATATATGATATTACAATGATTAAATCTTTTCAATATTAAAGATAAATCATTAATATCGGCTTATTTTAAGCACTATATAATATAATTATTCTAAAGTTTTTTATCAAGAGGTATTTGAATATTTATTAAGTATTTATTTTCAAGAAACAAAATGCCGTACACATTTCTATGTACGGCAGTAATATTATAAAAGTAAGAAATTTTACCAGTCCTTTTTGGCGTAGAGTTCTGCTATTTTAATAACAACGTTTGTTGCTTTTTCCATGGACTCAAGCGGAACATATTCAAACTTGCCGTGGAAGTTTATACCACCAGCGAAGACATTCGGACAAGGAAGACCCATGTAGGAAAGTCTTGAGCCGTCTGTGCCGCCGCGAATCGGCATAATCTTTGGTTCAATGCCAAGTTCAATCATCGCTTGTTTGGCTACTTCTACAATGTGATAAACAGGTTCAACTTTTTCCCTCATGTTGAAGTATTGGTCTTTTAGTTCAGCTTTTACGACATCTTTACCATACCTCTTATTAAGGAAATCAGCACACTGCTGAGCAAACACCTTTTTACTCTCAAATTTAGTTCTATCGTGATCGCGAACGATATAAGTGATTGTGGTATTTTCAACAGTACCGTTCATACTTATAAGGTGATAGAATCCGTCGTACCCGGTTGTGAATTCAGGACGCATGTTCGGAGGAAGTAATGCATTGTATTCCATCGCAATCAGCATAGAGTTAAGCATTTTATCTTTTGCGTAACCTGGATGTACATTTCGGCCTTGAATGTTAACGGTAAGTTTAGCGGCGTTAAAGTTTTCAAATTCAAGTTCTCCGACATGGCTTCCATCCATAGTATAGGCAAACTCAGCACCGAATTTTTTAACGTCGAAAAAATCAACTCCTCTTCCGATTTCCTCGTCGGGAGTGAAGCCGATTTTAATTTCTCCATGTTTTATCTCAGGATGGTCAATAAGATACTTGACAGCAGTCATAATTTCTGTTATCCCGGCTTTATCATCTGCTCCGAGCAATGTTGTACCGTCAGTCGTAATAATTGTATCGCCTTTATACTCTTTTAAATCAGGGAAGAGTTCCGTAGAAAGAACAAGTTTCAATTCCTTATTGATGGTAATATCCCCTCCGTCGTAATTTTCCCAGACAAGCGGATTAACGTTCTCTCCTGACATATCCGGACTCGTATCGACGTGCGCAACAAAACCTATGACGGGAACTTTCTTCTTTATATTTGATGGAAGAGTTGCCATAACGTAACCGTGCTCGTCAATCTCCGACTTAAGCCCGAATTCCTGCAGCTCTTTATTCAGTAGATTCAACAAATCAAATTGTTTTTTTGTGCTTGGAAAGGTTTCAGAACTCTCATCAGACTGAGTGTCTATCTTTATGTACCTGAAAAACCTTTCCTTAATTTCCTGCTTCATTATTTATAACTCCTTTTTAAATACTTTTCTTGCGTTTTGAAAAATCTTCCTTTTTACTTCCGGCCTTTTACCGAAGTTTAAGAGCAAACCGATTTCATAATTAGTAGCTTTTAACTGATTAACGAGTATGAATTCATTTGCTGCATTAACTCTCTCGACAGTCTCAACTCTTACCAGAACTTTATCCTCATTTACGAAATCAAATTTGTACTGTCCTACTTTATTGCTTTTGTAAAATACGTCTTTAAGAACTTCACGCTCAAAAACAAGTCCATGGTTTCTCATCTCGACGTACAGTGCTTCGAGGTACACATCTCTTGAGTACCCATAACCGAGCAAATTATAAACCTCAAGAAAAGATTTGATAATCTTTTCAGTCAAATCTTTGTACAACAATTCTGCCATGACGATTGTATTAAAAATAATAAAAGATTTTTAATCTGCGTCCGGCTTCCCCCTTAAAGAATCCCAAATAAAATATACACAAAGTATTACAAGCATTGCAAGTGCAAGTACTTCAGCCGAATGTGATTCAAACCATGCTTCATTCACGTAGTTGATTCCGCTGAACTTTAGAACTGCACTTATTACACCCATTAATGCACCTCCTGCAATAAAGCCTGATGCAATCAGTGTTCCTCTTTCGCGTCTTGCATTGTTCAACTTCTCGTCTTTGCTTCTCTTAGAAACAAAGTTTGCTATAATACCGCCGAGTAATATCGGTGTATTAAGTTCAAGAGGAATAAACATCCCGAGTGCAAAAGCGAGTGCGGGAACTCCGATCATTGTTAGAATCAATGACATGAAAGCACCTGCAGCGTAGAGCATCCACGGAGCAGGCTTACCGGACATCATTGGCTCTATTACAGCCGCCATTGCATTAGCCTGCGGAGCTACCAGTGCATTATCTCCTTTAAACCCGTATGTCTGGTTTAAAATAATTATAACACCTCCGACTGTGGCAGCTGATAGTACTGTACCGAGAAACTTCCATGATTCCTGCTTGTAAGGAGAAGAACCGAGCCAGTAACCAATTTTTAGATCTGTTATAAATCCGCCTGCCATTGAAAGAGCAGTACAGACAACACCCCCAATTATCATTGAGGCTACAATACCGACATTACCCGTTAAACCGACTGACACCATAATGACAGAAGAAATAATAAGCGTCATTAGCGTCATACCCGAAACAGGGTTTGTTCCGACGATTGCTATAGCATTAGCGGCAACAGTTGTAAACAAGAATGCTATTACCATAACAATTGCAAGTCCGAGAAATGCGTATCCGATATTATCAACGACTCCAAACATAAAGAAAACAAAGACTATGACTGCAACAAGAAGAACACCAGCAACTATAATTCCCATTGGCAGATCTTTCTGTGTTCTCAGTATCTCATGCTTTCCTTCATGTTTTCCGAAAATTTCTTTTACTGCAAGACCGAATGCAGATTTGATTATCTTTGACGACCTGATTATACCAATTACTCCAGCCATTGCAATTCCGCCTATACCAATAGGTCTAACGTATGCTCTGAATATATCTTCAGGGGACATCGCCCCGACAAGTTTTGTAATATTCGCTCCAAGCGGAACGGTTATTCCCGGAGCGAAATAATTGATTATAGGAATTATCATGTACCATCCGATAAATGAACCCGCACAGATAATCGCTGCATATTTTAAACCGACAATATACCCGAGTCCGAGTACAGCCGAACCAACATTAATCTTAAAAATCAGCTTTGATTTTTCTGCCAATTCGCTTCCGAACGCAAACACTCTCGTCGTGAAAACTTCACTCCACCAGCCGAAAGTTGCTATAATAAAATCGTATATACCGCCTATCAAACCGCTGACAAGCAGGAGCTTTGCCTGACTTCCGCCTTTTTCTCCCGATACGAGTACTTCTGTAGTTGCAGTCGCTTCAGGAAATGGATACTTCCCGTGCATATCCGAAACAAAATATTTTCTGAATGGAATAAGAAATAGAATTCCAAGAAATCCACCGAGAAGTGAAGATAAAAATACTTGATAGAACTGAACTTCAAGACCAAGAATATAAAGTGCGGGAATTGTAAATATTGCACCCGCTACAATAACCCCTGAACTTGCTCCAATTGACTGAATAATAACATTTTCTCCAAGAGCGTTCTTCCTCTTGGTTATGAATGCTAACCCAACAGCAATAATAGCAATAGGTATAGCAGCTTCAAAGACCTGACCAATCTTTAATCCAAGATATGCAGCTGCTGCTGAGAATATGATCGCCATAAGCAATCCCCAGAAAACGGACCAAATGTTTACTTCGGGTACTATGCTTTTGGGAGACATAAGAGGTACGTAAAGCTCACCCTCTTTCAATTCCCTGTATGCATTTTCCGGTAAACCTTTTACTCCGGTAGAGAAATGTTCTGACATAAACAGATTATTTAAATTAAGAAAAAATGACTTAGTTTATCACAATTTAACATCAAAATACATAAAATAAAAGATTCATTTTAATATATTTTTCGCACCGGATTTCCCCTAAAATCATGTTTTGTTAATATTCTTTTGCCGGCGATTGTTCTTAACTTTATTTTGCTTAATGCGTATAATATGTAAAGCAAAAAGACTATTTTTATATAACAATTTTTACACATTAAATTATTTTCTTATGAAAAAATTAAACCTATTTTTATTAATGATTTTTATTTCTGCCGTATTTTTTGGGTGCGAGCAGAAGAAAACGCAAGAAACACTTAAATCGGACCCCGAAATGGTAAAACAATTTGGTGATTTTTTAAACAATTTTGAAGCTAAATATGTTCCTCTTTACAAAGAAAATAACCTTGCTTACTGGAATGCATCCATTTCAGGCAAAGAGGAGGATTTTAAAAAAGTTGCCGAATACCAGAACAAACTGACGGCAATATTTTCAAATAAAGCTGACTTTAACACTCTGAAAAAGATTCATAGTTCAAAAGGCATTACAGACTCGATAAAAAAACGGGAACTGGACGTACTTTATCTTTCATTTCTCGGTAATCAGGCTGATACCGCAAAGCTGAATGCTATCAACAATGCACAAAGCCAGATTGAGGTTAAATACGGTAACTTTAGAGCCGATATGAACGGTAAAAAGCTTTCCGATAACGAGATTGAAGAAATACTTGTAACCTCAAAAGATTCGAAAGAACTTGAAGCAGCATGGATTGCACATAAAAAGATTGGTCCAGTCGTTGCTGAAGATGTTAAGAAACTCGTAAAGATGAGAAATGAAGTTGCAAAAGACCTTGGTTACCTTAACTATCACGAAATGAGGCTAAAGCTTTCGGAACAAGACCCGGCGGAAATTCTTAAACTGTTCGATGAGCTCGACGTACTTACAAAAGATGCTTTCAAGAAACAAAAAGATGAAATAGATTCTTATTTTGCCGAAAGGTATAAAATAAAGAAAGAAGATTTGATGCCATGGCACTACCAGAACAGATTTTTTCAGGAAGCACCGAAGATTTACAAAGTTGACCTTGATACATATTACAAAGACAAAAACCTTGAACAGCTTACTGCAGAGTATTACAAAGGACTCGGAATTCCAATCGATGATGTTATTAAAAATTCCGACCTGTACGAAAAACCCGGGAAAAACCAGCACGCTTATTGCACGGATATTGACAACATGGGTGATGTAAGAGTGCTCTGTAACATTAAACCAACCGAAAAATGGATGAACACAATGCTTCATGAATTCGGTCACTCAGCTTATGACAAGTATATCGACAATAAAAATCTGCCCTTTGTACTGAGAGATGCAGCTCATACATTCACGACAGAAGCCATTGCTATGATTTTCGGAAGGTTTTCATCAAACGGTACTTGGATGAAAGACATGAAACTTGTAACGGAAGAAGAAGCTCAAAAGATTTCCGATGATGCTTTTAAATCATTAAGACTTCAGCAGCTTGTTTTTTCGCGTTGGTCGCAGGTTATGTACAGATTTGAAAAATCGATGTATGAAAATCCCGATCAAGACCTGAACAAACTCTGGTGGGACCTTGTTGAAAAGTATCAGCTGTTAAAAAGACCCGAGGGCAGAAATGAACCCGATTGGGCTTCTAAGATTCATATAGCTGCTTTCCCTTGTTATTACCATAACTATCATCTCGGCGAACTTCTTGCCTCACAGCTGTATTACTACATCGGAAAGAATATTCTGAAAGCAGATGATTTCAAAAACCAGAGCTTTGTAAACAAGCCGGAAGTCGGAAAATATCTGCAGGAAAAAGTCTTCATGCCGGGTGCAAGATACTACTGGAATGATATGATTGAAAAGGCTACTGGCGAAAAACTTACTGCAAAATATTACGCCCAGCAATTCGTAAACTAATGAATTTACAGCTCCTTTCCGCTTCATGCGGGAGGAGCTGTTATGATTTTGATTTATTTCAATCATTATCTCGTTTCTGAATACAAAAAGCTAGGTCGCTAAAGTTAAATAGCATAAATAAGGAAACAAAATCCTTTGCTTTTAGTATATAATTTAAAGTTAAACCTATAAAGCAGTAGCTTGTCTAACTAATAAAGTAAAGGAGTATAAAATGGACGATACAAGACTAAGAATATTGATGAAATCAGGGCTGGCAGCGTTGATTTTATTAATATCAGCATACCTGTTCACGAGTCCTGCTTATTCACAGAATGAACCCGGGAAAGTAACAACCGTTATCGATACTGTAGACGACGAAGAGGATTTGTTCGATGAAAATACAAACTACAAGGAAATGTATAAGGATTTGAACAAAGACGGCGAATGGGTTACCATTACTGACACTTCTCTGAATGATCCGGATGATCCAAAAGAAAGTAACGTAACTAACATACGAATTATTAACGTCTGGAAACCTAATGGAATGAGTCCCGATTGGACACCATACAGCTACGGCAGATGGGTTTATACTTATACTGGCTGGATGTGGATTACAGATTATATTTGGGGCTGGGCTACATATCACTACGGCAGATGGGTTTATGATTATTATTACGGATGGGTCTGGTTACCCGGCAGGTACTGGGCTCCAAGCTGGGTGCAATGGTGCTATAATTCTAATTATATAGGCTGGTATCCTATATATCCAAGAAGACATCATCATCATCACCACCACAGATACTATGCTCACGGAAATCCGCATCACTGGGTAATTGTTAAAAGAAAAGATTTTACGACAAAGATTAACAAGGAAGTAACCGTTGATTCAAAAGAAAATTCAAAGATACTTGAAGGTTCTAAAAAGATTGCTGTTGTTAAATATGACGGTACTAATATAATCAACGTCGGACCGAAAGTTAATGTCATCGAAAAAAATACAGGTCAGAAAATCGACCCGAAGAAAGTATCTATATCCGATAAAAAGGATATTACAAAAGTAGATGAAACAACTGTCAGCATTTACAGAAACGACGTTGAAAAAAAGACTGTTTATACCGGCTCTAAAGAAACATCAAACAATAACGGACAGAAGACTAAAGATGTTAAAGTTAATGAAACAAGTAAGAGCCCTAATGTGAAGAAAGAAACAAGTAAGAGCCCTGATGTGAAGAAAGAAACAAGCAGAGAAACCGCTCCTAAAATCAAAGATGAGAATACGAGCAGGAACAAACAGCCAAAATATGAAGGGTCAAAAGAAAAAGCACCTGAGCAAAAAGTGAGAACAGAAACAAAACCTCCTAAATATGAGGGCAGAAAAGAAAATATTAGAGAAAGCAGTCCTAACAGGGAGAACAGCTCAAGGAACAGAGAAAGCAACAACAGCGGAAGGAGTAATGAAGGCTCCCACGACAGAGGTAATAACAATTCCAAAACATCAAGCAGAAAGTAAGTAATTTATTCATACATCGTCCGTCAAAGAACCCGGTGCAAATCGGGTTTTTTGTTTTGTATTTTATTAAAAATTAATCTATGTTGTAATTAATAAAAATTTATACATTTATGAAAATAATAACAGCTCTTACGTTAATAACTCTATCAGTATTTATTAATAATGTCTATTCACAATGTTCCGATGCCGGTGTGTGCATTATAGGCGAGAGGCATAATACAGATGAAAAAAGCTATAACAAATCATCGTTATCGCTGCAATATTCACTCGGATTCAGCGGAACCCCCGAAGACATAACTTATCATGCATTAAAACTTGGCAGCGATATTGTTATTACAAAAGAATTTTCTCTGGGAGTAGTAGTACCATTTTACGCACAGATGCATAAAACATCAAACACATTCTCGAACGGCGGTGTCGGGGATGCTTTTGTTATCGGCAATTATTCTATTCAGACCGGTAAGAAGCAGAGCTTGCTGCTGCAGGGAGGTTTTAAGATTAACACTTCTTCAATAAATAAATATGAATTTACATATACTAACGCGCAGGGAACGAATGATTTAATACTTGGTGGTGTTTATAGTATTTCCCTCTTTAATTTTTCCGGCGGGTTGCAGATCCCTTTAACTAATTATGAAGATGGAGATTCTAAGTTTAAGCGGGGTGCTGACCTGATGTTAAAGGGCGGTATTAAACATAACATTGAAAAATTTGCTCTAAGCTTTGATGTGCTCGGAATTAAGAGACTCAGCAAATCCGAAATAACGGATTCAGACTTTTATACAGCAACAAGCGTTACAACAACTATTGATAAAAGTGATTTTCTTCAGATTAACTTAATTGGCGGAGCTGCATATAATATTTCAACCGATCTTATGCTGGATTTGAATATTGCTGTTCCTGTTCTCAAAAGAGAAGAAGATTCCGACGGGACGAAAAGAGTATTCTCAGCAAATTTAGGGGTAAGGTTCAACATATAACGGAGTTTATACAGCCTTTTTAAATATTTTCACATAAAATTTTCATTTCGGAAAAATACATTACTTTAATTTAATCTGTAAATACTTTAACTTGCAGAATATAATAATAGAATGTTAGAAAAATTTGGACAGGATCTCAAAAAACTAAGAGAATCCAAGAAAATTACTATAGCCGATATATCTGTTAAGACGAAGATACACAAGTCTATTCTTGAAAAAATGGAAAGCGGAGACTTTTCCTTTTTTTCAGAAATACACGTCCGTGCTTTCCTTAAACAGTATGCTAAAGCTATTTCCGTTGATAGCAACGAACTTCTCTTCAATTACAGTATGGCAAAACAAGGGAAATTTTCTTCTATGTTAAAGGATGTTGAAGAAAAAGAAGTAGCAATAAAGAAAATTGAGGAAAATACTGCCTACATGGAAGAACCTGAACTGCCGCCAGAGATTAAAAATCCGACAGTTGAGGAAACACCAAAGGAATCGGAGGAAGATATTTTCAGTTTCCCTTCTAAACACGAAAAGCAGTTAAACAAAGATCTTCCGAATAAACCTGCGGAATTGCCGGAACAGAAAAATGAAATACCCGAAAGAAAACCATTTTCAAAATCAAAGCGGGTAAAGCTTGAACCCGAAGATACTGAGTTTAACGGTACATACACTGAAATAAAAGGATTCAAAGTACCGATTCACTTGTTAAAGAATCTCGGTATCGCTTTAATGATTATCGCTCTGCTTGCCGGTATTTATTTACTTATCGATGTTGTCTTTCTGAAAAAACAAAATCAGAATGTTGATATTGTCAAACAGAATTTCGATGAGGTTGTTCAGGAAAATGAAAAGAAAATTCTTGGAAAGAAAACTGAAGAAGAAATTCAAGATTCTATCAACAAAGTTCAGGACTCCTTAAGAAAAGCCGCTATTGCAGACTCTCTTAAAAATCTGGAGTCTGAATTCCTAAGGTTGAAGATAGTAGGACTTAAAAAAGGAAAGATTTTAATTTATATCGATACACTTGTTACCGGAGGTGGCGAACTTGAGGAGGTTTCAGAGAATAGCAAAGGTGAATTTAAAGCAAAAAAACAGTTTTATATAACATCAAAAAATACTGATAACTTTGATGCTTATCTTAACGATAAAAAACTTATTTTCGAGGATGTGTCTGTAAAAAATCTCAAGCTATCAAGAAAGACTCTTCTAAACGAATAATATGTAACTCATTACAGGATAATGGATAAGCATATTGTTGACCGCATTGATGAGCTGAAAAAATTAATTAATGACGCTGACTATAAGTATTACGTTCTTGCTGAGCCTGATATAAGCGACTTTGAATATGACAGGCTTATGAAGGAGCTTGAAGAACTTGAAAAAGAATATCCCTTACTACAGACTAAAGACTCCCCTGCTCAGCGTGTTTCTGGTGAGCCCACGAAAAAGTTCAATGTTGTTGAACATAAAATCCCGATGCTCTCGCTTTCCAATTCTTACAACTTCGATGAATTGATTGATTTTGATACGCGGGTTAAAAATGCAATCGGAAAGGATAGTATTGAATACGTGTGCGAATTAAAGATAGACGGGCTTGCTGTTTCTCTGGTTTATGAAAACGGTTATTTTGTAAGAGGGGCAACTCGCGGTGACGGCACGAAGGGAGACGACGTAACTGCTAACCTGAAAACTATTAAATCCATTCCGCTGAAAGTTGACCATAAGTTACTGAAAAACTTTGAAGTCCGCGGAGAGATTTTTATTAAAAAAGAAGATTTTCTGAAAATAAACGAAGATCAGGAATTAAAAGGAGAAAAGCTTTTTGCCAATCCAAGAAACACAGCCGCGGGCACGTTAAAACTCAAAGACAGCAGATCCGTGGCTAAACGTCCTTTAAATCTATTCTCCTATTATTTGTATTCTGATGATATAAAACATGAAGAACACTTTAAAAATCTTGAACTGCTTAAACAGTTAAGGTTTCCTGTTAATTCTTACGCAAAGAAAGTAAAATCAATCGATGAGGTAAAGAAGTACTGTGAAAAGATAGATGAACTCCGCGATAACCTTCCGTACGAAATTGACGGAGTAGTGGTAAAAGTCAACAGCATACATGAACAGGATATACTCGGCAATGTTGCTAAATCTCCCCGATGGGCAATAGCTTACAAGTTCAAAGCAAAAGAGAAAATAACAAGAATAAAAAGCATTACTCTTCAGGTCGGCAGAACAGGCACTATAACTCCGGTTGCAGAACTCGAGCCGGTTCTCCTTGCAGGCTCCACAATCTCAAGAGCTACATTGCACAATTTTGATGAACTTGAACGCAAGGATATCAGGGAAAAAGATTTCGTGAAAATAGAAAAAGGCGGCGACGTAATCCCGAAAGTTACAGAAGTCATTTTAGAAAAAAGAGAGAAGGATTCAAAGAAGTATCCCGTTCCTGATAAATGCCCGGTATGCAGTGCAAAACTAATTAAATCAGAAGAAGAAGTTTATGTTTATTGTCCGAACTATTTATGTCCTGCGCAGATTCAGGGACGAATAGAGCACTTTGTTCACAGGGATGCAATGGACATTGAAGGTCTCGGTACAAGTATTATTTCTATCTTTCTTGATAAAGGTCTGATAAATGATTTCTCAGATATATACATACTGAAGAATAAGAAAGATGAAATATTGTCAATTGAAAGGTTCGGTGCAAAGAGCGTTGACAACATTCTTGCGGCTATCGAAAAATCAAAAGAAAAACCTTTTGAAAAAGTTTTATTTGCTTTGGGAATAAAGCAGGTTGGAGAAAGAACCGCTAAGCTGCTTGCAAAACATTTTAATTCGATTGATAAACTTTCAAAAGCATCAGTTAAAGAGATTGATGATATTTATGAAATAGGTCCATCAATTGCTCAAAGCGTTGTTGATTTCTTCAAAGATAAAAAGAACCTCTTGTTATTGAATAAGTTAAGGAAAGCCGGTCTTAAGTTCGAATCTGATATATCCGCAAGTTCTGAGTTAAAAGAAGAGTTCATTGGTAAAGTTTTTGTATTAACTGGCACACTCCTGAAATTCACCCGCAGTCAGGCATCCGAAATAATTGAGAAATTTGGCGGCAGAACATCAGGTTCTGTCAGCAAGAAAACTGACTTCGTACTTGCCGGAGCAGAAGCAGGCAGCAAACTCGACAAAGCAAAAAAGCTTGGTGTGAAAATAATCTCCGAAGAAGACTTCGAAAAGATGATAATTTAATCACTTCTTCACAAATTCCTGAATATCCAGAATAGCAGCACAACAACCGCCGCAATCGTTATTGTCTTTGTGAGTACAGTAATTTCGGTTGGATTTGAAATATGAATTGTACTTAAAAATGCACCTTTTTCGTTTACAATATTTATAACGCAATGCGGCGACTTAATGAATACTATATGTTACATTGACAAATAATTAAATTATGATTATTTTAATTCAAATATAAATCCCCCCCCCCCCCCCCCACAAAAAAAGTTCAGAGGAGATTAAACAAAGTTAAATATGAAAAGATTAGGTTATCATATTTGTTTTTCTGTAGGTAAAGAAATTATTCTTCATAATTTTATATTCAACTTCTATCATTCTATTTATTCATCAATCACATTTTCTTATTACTATCCAATAAATTATGAGACTATTAATTCAAAAAATCTAAGAACCGCAAAATATATTATTCAAAGAATTTCTTACCGCACAAATCATTTAATTGTATTAAAACCTAAAACTTAAAATTTAGAATTATGAAAAAACTAATTATAATATTATTTATGATCATATCATTCAGCGTTAATGCTCAATGGTTTCCGCAAGTTTCAGGTACTAATCAAAATTTACGGGATGTAGAATTCCTTAACAGATATACAGGTTGGGCTGTGGGTGATGGTGGAGTAATAATTAAAACTATAAATGGAGGTAAGGATTGGATTAATGTTCCAAATCCTGCTGTAGGAAAACCATTGTTTAAAATTAGTTTAGTTGATTCTAATACAGCTTATGTAGTAGGTTGGTTTAAAACAATTATTAAAACAACCAACGGAGGATTAAACTGGATAGAGATCGAAAATGGGCCCTGGGGGGGGGGAGACAGCTATACCAGTTGTTTTTTTGTGGATTCTAATTACGGATTCATAGTAGGCCAAACACAGGTTGTTTTTAAGACAATAAACGGAGGAGGAAATTTTACAGGTGGATATTTAAGCGGTGCTTTTTATGATGTGTATTTTAAAAATTATAATGTTGGTTTAGTTGCCGGTAGCGTTGTAGATTCATATAAAACTACAGATGGGGGCCAAAATTGGAATTTAATGAGTTTTCCATTCGGTACTACAGGTTCAACTTTTTATAAAATATCTATCATTAATGATAATTGCTGGTTTATAGGCAATAATAGAAGGGTATTTTATTCGCCGAATTTTGGAAATACCTGGGATACAATTAGTAATATCCCGTATATTTCACCAACAGGAACTATATATTGTAGCAGCTTTTCAGACTCTTTAATTGGCTGGACAGCAGGAGAATATAACAGACTCTTTAAAACAACTAGTGGAGGTAAAAACTGGTCACGGGAAAATACAGGTGCCGGCACCTGGTTTTGGGGAGATATTTATAGTTACAATGATTCTGTGGTATGGGGTGTTGGAGGAATAGGAAAAATTATGCATACGACAAATGGTGGTCAGACACTCGTAAACAATAACAATTCATATTCAAATGTTCCGAAAGATTTTAAATTATACCAAAATTTCCCGAACCCGTTTAATTCGGAAACAATAATTAATTTTGAATTGAGCAAAGATGGGATGACAAAATTGATAGTATATGACGTTTTAGGCAGGGAAATAAAAAGGTTGGTTGATGAATATATGCCGGAAGGCATTCATAAAGTTAAATTCAACATAGGAAATATAAAACAAAAAAGTTCAGGCAGTATTTATTTTTATTCATTATACTCTAATAACAGATTGATTGATACTAAAAAATTAGTTTATATACCATAGATTAGAATTCAAAATGATAAGAGCACCTTAAAGCAAAAAGGGCATTTACTAAAATAAGAGAGAGAGTTGGAAATTATGAAACACACCTTGCCCGGGGATTCATAAATTCTTACCGAACGGTATAACTCTCTCTATTTATAAAACTTATTAAACAAAATAACATGAAACATTTAAAATTAATATACATAATTGTGATTTTGATTACAATTTTATTCTCCTTATCACAAAACATATTTGCACAATCCGGATTTGAATGTGGATTTACCGGTATAGGTCAATATAGTCCCTATGTAAGTCTAAATGATTTTTGGGGATTGAATAAACCTATTAGAACTGATTTGAGTGGTCTAACTCCGGAACCGCCATCATCGGCATACTTCCCGGTTTTAGTTGTATTTGTTCAATTTGCTGATGATCCCGATCGACCGCAGTGGCCTGCAAATGGAGCACCTGATTATCTTAACAACTTTATTTCTGAAACTAAAGATTACAACACTGAATGGTGGAATGCATATAGTGAAACAACGGAACCATTGAGCGATTATTGGTTAGAAGCAAGCAGGGGAAAAATGCATGTTCTTGGAAAAGCATATTATGTTCAGTTAGGAAATGCATCCAATTATTCTACTGAAGCAATAATGAATCAAGCGATTTGGGATGATTTAATAGAAAATCAGGGGCTTGTAAATTGGACACCTTATGATTTATGGAAACCTGTGGATACAAATGGTGTTCGAAAATTCAAATGGGAACCTGATGGATATGTAGATATGATTTATAAAATTCATAAAATGCGAGGTAGAGGACCGATGCCTAATACTGCAGGTTATGCCCATCTGACTTCAAATAGATATGATAATACTGTTATTCCTGTTGATCCTTTCAATGGTGTTTCCATAAAATACGGCTTTTCGACAGAGGGCTCGGGATTAACTCTAGATTTCACACCTAACAAAAATATGAATTTGAGTGTAGCGATGCATGAACATGGCCATTTTCTATATGCAGATGGTCATATTACTTATGGGAAAGTTGTTGCAGGACCAGGAGCAGACGGATTTTTAAGTCCATATGAAATGATATTACTGGGTTATATGTCACCGACAACAGTAACATTCGGTAATTTCTACACCTTACCTTATAATTTAAAGGATTATTCGGCAAGAGACACTTCTTCGGGCTACATTTTAAAAGTCCCAATAGCAACCGGAGAGTATTTCTTAATAACCAACAGAGGGAATTATTCGAAATGGGACAAACAGATGATGGGAGACACTGCGCGAATAAATAGTTTTGATGTTTTTAATGAACTCGGAAGCGGTATTTATATTCATCACGTTAATAAAGAAATATCATTACCTTATTTGAATGAACATGTTCAGGATTTAGAATGTGCAGACGGATTATGGTCTTTCAATTATGACACACAGGTTCGTATGTATGCTTATGATGCCGGTCATTGTTTTAATAACGGTATGTGGGATGTTTATAAACGTAATCAAGTGGTTTATGATAATGACCTGGGAATGTATAATCCGGGAGGAGTTGGAGCTGATAAAAGTTGTGGATACTATATGTGGGCTTGGAAAGGACATGCTCCGCAAGATCCCTGTCAATTAGGGACTGAGAGATGGTACACTACCGATGAGGATTATTACGCTTTTGACCAGTTGAATGGAGATAGATTTGATCCATGGAGAATGGAATATAACGAGGTTTTCTCACCTTATTCATCGCCTAATACAAATACATGGACTACTAATCCAAATAATCAAAAATCTGATATCTTTATTATATTAAGAGGACAAGAAAATGATAAGAGTTACAATATTGATATATATAAAGTTGGTGAAAATGATATGACAGAGGAAGATATACTTCAATTAACACCACCTTCACGCCCAATGGGTTTAAATGTTTCTGTTTCCGAATGCGATAATGATAGAGTATATCCCGTACTTACCTGGAACCATAATATGGAGCCCGATATGATTCAGGGAGAAAAACTTGAAGAAAAGAGATACAAAGTATTTAGAGGTTATAATCAATACGGAACTGTTCCGGAAGATTACTGGGAGGTTGCAGATTTACTGATAAATAAAGATGAGCAGCCCACTTATATGGACTTGGATGCATGGAATTCTTGTATGGAGGGAAATAATTTAATGAACAGTATCCGATATAAGATAGTAGCGATTGACAGCACTAATTGGGCATCGGTTTATTCTGATTTCGTTTCGTTTTCTTCGGAAGACCTTATAAGAGGAGATAACATGGGAAACCTTGTTAATAACAATACCGTCAAAAAATACGAGTTATCCCAAAATTATCCGAATCCGTTTAACCCGAACACAAAAATAAATTATGCATTGCCAAAACCGGGATTTGTATCCTTAAAAATCTATGACATCACAGGCAGAGAGATACAAACACTCGTGAATGAAGTAAAGCAGGAAGGATATTACACGGTTGATTTCAACGGCTCGCATTTAAGCAGCGGAGTTTATTTCTACAGAATCCGAAGCGGTAATTTTACAAGCGTAAAACGTATGGTGCTAATCAAATAAAGACATACCCAACATTTTAGTTTACTTTAACAAAACCCGCAGATACCTGCGGGTTTTTTAAAATATTTATTAAAAAATTCCACAAATTCGAAAAAATGATTATTTAATCACTTCTTCACAAATTCCTGAATATCCAGAATAGCAGAACCGCAACCGCTGCAATCGTTTTGGATGATACATTGACAATTAAACCGATACTAACTATATTGCTCAAGTAATAAAATAATATTTACCCCCCCCCCCCTAATAAAAAAAAATAATTCGAGGGGGTTAAACAAATTCGATTATGAAAAAATCTGTTTATAATATTTGTTTTTCTGCGGGAATGGAAATATTTCTTCGCCTTTATAGATCCTGTTATTGTCATTCTTTATCAATCACACCTTACAATATATCTCTTGTAAATTATGAAACTAATATTTCGATAAAAATTAAATTCTCAAATTCCTATAGTATTGCAGAAATAAATCTATTTAAAAACTTAATAAATTATGATTAAGAAAATTACATTTATATGTTTACACTTATTACTTCTATCAGTAGATCTGCTAATGAAATGAATACTTAAAATTAATCATAAGAATAAAGAAACATGAAAAGAATATTCACAACAATAATAATATTAATGTTGGCTTTGGGTCTTGAAGCACAGCCGCAGTGGGTACAATACACAATGAGTAACTCAGGGCTGCCAAGTAATTCAGTTGGTACTGTTCTTATAGACAGCAATAATGTTAAATGGATTACAACCGGTAACGGTTTTGTAAGGCTGAAAGGCAATACCTGGACGGTTTATGATACAACAAATTCCGGAATGCCTTCAAATTGGTGTACATCTGTAGTGAAGGATATGAAAAACAATTTATGGATCAGGATTTTGGATATAGGATATGTAAAATACGATGGGATAAACTGGACTGTTTATAATGATGAGAGTACAGGATATGGAGTTCATAGTAGTACCTGCATCAGTATTGATAGTATAAACAATAAATGGGTTTGTTATGCTTCAGGACTATTGAAGTACAATGATACAATCTGGACGCGTTATCATACAGGAAATTCAGGGATACCAAGCAATGGAGTGTATCAGGTTTTTTGTGAAGGTAATATTGTTTGGGTAGGGACAGTAGAGGCAGGTGCTGGTAGGTATAACGGGCAAACCTGGACAACATATAATGTTTACAATTCGGGATTGCCAAGCAATTTTATTTATAAAATAAATAGAGATTTGAATAACAATATCTGGTTTGCAACATATAATGAAGGTGCTGCAAAATTTAATTACATCCAAAATCAATGGACACTTTATAACA
The DNA here is from genome assembly GCA_041649015.1 of Ignavibacteria bacterium. Classification (NCBI taxonomy): domain Bacteria; kingdom Pseudomonadati; phylum Ignavibacteriota; class Ignavibacteria; species Ignavibacteria bacterium. Next base: position 51,487 of record JBAZNU010000007.1, on the reverse strand, counting down.
CATATAATTCAAGCATTCCAAGTAATTATGTAAAGGTAGTTTATATAGATAATAATAATGTAAAATGGATAGGAACGATGAATGGTTTTGCTATCTTTAACGATACAACATGGCAAGTGTTTCCTTATTCATTAACTGGAAATGTTAGTAATTTCGCAAAAGACAAATACGGAAATATGTGGCTTTGCGGAGGAATCGGATTATATGTTTATAATCCAACTGGTGTGGTAGGAATAGAGAATAATACGGACATTGTACCTGAAAATTATTTAATAATCAGAAATTATCCTAATCCGTTTAATTCAAGAACAAAAATTGAAGTTACAATCCCTGAAAGCTCGCATATGAGTTTAAATATATATGATATTAATGGCAGGTTAGTAGAAAAAATATCAAAAGGCAATTACAGAAAAGGGACTTACACATTTAGTTTTAACGCAGATAATTTAACAAGTGGAGTTTATTTTGTTCATTTAAAAACAGAAAATGAAATAAGGTCAAATAAAATTGTTTTATTAAAATAGAAAAAATAAATAATCACTGAACATGAAAAGAATATTCACAACAATAATAATATTGTTCGCTATTGTTCTTGAAGCCCAGCCGCAGTGGGTATCATATAATCAGGTTAACGCAGTTAATGACATTGCGTTTGACTCATTAAATAATAAATGGGTGGCAACGGGATTTGGGGGCCTTGCAAAACTAACAGGAAATACCTGGTCTCACTTTGACACATTAAATTCCAATATTCCAAGTAATCTTGTAAGGACTATTGCAATCGATAAAAGAAATATTATCTGGATTGCAACAAATAAAGGTATTGGAAGGTATGATGGAGTTAACTGGGTAAAATATGATACCGTAACACTTTTGTCTGTTTTTGAGATGGTGGTGGATAATAATAATGTAAAATGGATGGCATCTATAGGAAATGGTTTAATTAAATATAATGATACAAATTGGACGTATTACAAAACAAATAATTCTGGGATTCAAACAAACGGAATATCTGGAATTGCATTGGAAAATAATTTAAAATGGTTGGCTACTGGATACGATGGAATAATTAAATATAACGATACAAATTTCATTAATTACAATTATTCAAATTCTGGAATACCATCCAATATGGTAAGATGTATATCGGTAGATCAGTATGGGGATAAATGGATGGGTTTTCATACGGCATATGCTGCAAAATTCAATTCAATAAATAATATTTGGACATATTATAATAATACATGGCCTGGTATATTTGGTGGTACTGTATATAATGTTTATAACGATAGCAGGAACGTAAAATGGTTTGGAACTCAAAATGGTCTTTTTAAATTCAATGATACAATATTATTAAACTGTAATCCACCTGTTCCGAGCCCAAATTCATTTGGCGAATTTAAAGAGGATAAATACAATAATGTTTGGTTTTGTGGAAATGCTTTATATGTTTATAACCCGAATGGTGTAGTGAATATAGGAAATAACTTTAATAATGTTCCAAAAAGTTTTATTGTTAATCAAAATTACCCTAACCCATTTAACAATGAAACAAATATAAAATATGAAATTCCTGCAAACGGCAATATCAGTGTTTTCTTGTATGATGTTTTAGGAAGAAATATTGCTACTGTACTGAGTGAAAATAAGAACGAAGGAATATACAACTTGAGGTTATCATTTGACAAGTATTCAAGCGGGGTATATTTCCTGAAGTTTAACTTTAATAATACGTCGATTGTAAAAAGAGTAATATTAATGAAATGAATAACATTAAAGGACTTATAAGAGGACCTTAGTTAGCAAGTTTACTAAACAGGGTTACAAAATTTAAATTTAAAAAGCGGCGAAGAAATTCGCTTAAATGATTACCACATCAATTAGTCGCTGGGCTATGCCCTTCCTTCGCCGTTTTATTTTACGAATTATAAACTTATATAAAAATGATAAAAGTAATCTTAACAATAATCGTATTTTTAACATGTTTATGTTCAGCAATTGCTGAATGGGATTTAACTTTAATTAGAACTGTACCAGGTAAAACAAATATGAAGCTTTTGACGGTTCCATTTGAAGGATTAAACAGACAATCTGTAAACCCTAACGATAGTAATCGAAGATTTCTAATATTTAATGGACCAATTCACAGAAGGTTCGTTGGATATGAAATATATAATAAATCAATTTTATATCAATCTACTGATAGCAGTGATTTACGTTTAGCATCTTGTTTTAGTGAGGTTGTTTCAACTGGAAAAGGTGTGTATGGATTTGGCAAATACTTAATTGAGTTCCAAAATTTTAATAACACTTCTAAAAATATCAGTTTTATTTTTAATACGCTTGATAGCAAAGCTGGAATGGACAATGTATTAAATGGAAGACCTTATCATTCAGATTGGACAATGCAATATTATGAGACCGATAAATCTGCATACGTTATTATTGATAATGGTGATTCATCCAGTTACAGATACATCGATACTGTTTTTTTAGGACAGACAAACAGAGAAATAAATTACTGGTATGCTTATTGGAGGGAACAAGCTCCGCTTGCGAAGGATTTTTACGTAAAAACAACACCTTTCCCAATGAATCCATATTTAGTTAATGATACCAATAAATTATATAATATTAAAATAGGAACAAAAATAACTTTTGATACTGTTTATCATAACTTTGGTGAACAGGACAGGTTCGGTTATAATACTGTGGAAACAAACGGACCTTATGATTATTACAATGACCCACCAAATATTCCGGATTATGATTCTTTGCAAAAGGGTAACATTTTTACTACGCCGGCATATTACTATTTTACGAATGATCCATCAGGATGGACACTTGGTATGAAAATAACAGCAGAGAATTCAGATACTATTATATTAAATAAGAATAAGAAATTGTATATTAATGGTTTCGATTATAATTCTGGTGGTGACACACTTTTTATGAAACAAGGAAGTACAATAATTAAAGAAGACTCTGCAAAGCTTAATGCTTGTTTTGGAGGTGTAATAATAGATGAAGGCTGCAATTCTGTTTGGTCAGCAAATTCGATGCAAAGAATTTACGAATATTCAAGATTAATATACAGTGGTACTTCGCATTTGGTTAATAATGGAGGCAAAGTTCAGATAGACGGATATGCAACTTTATCACTCGCTGCTAATACCACTTTAGTATTTGACGGAAGCAATACAAACCTTGAATTAAAACCCAACTCCATCGTCCAGCTTGGTGAGAACGCAAAAATAGAATTCAAGAACGGAGCATATCTTATAGCAGACGGAAGCGATATTTCCTCAGCTCAGGGCAGTCACGGTAGGGGAATAGTTCTTGAAAATGCTGGTGAGCAGACTTCAATAACAAATTGTACGTTTACAAACCTACGCAATTCAATATTCGTGAAGAATACCGATTCAAACTATTTCGGAGTTTTTAAGAATATCAGCAATGATACATTCTATACAGACGCAAGCTGTAACTACGTTATCGAAGCAAAGAATGCAAATAACATAACCGTATCTAACAATTATATATCTATGACGCCGGGTAAAGGGGTCGGGATTCTTATGCGGTATTATATAAACCAGGGCAACGAAGAGTCAGCTTCACCAACTTATGCAGTAAATGTCATGGGAAATGTAATTTCAAACGGAATTGTATCCGCTGCTTTTATTTCATTCACAAATTCTTACCCTTACATTAATTTCAAATACAATTATTGCAATGGTAGTGTTTCTAACACAAACATTGCATACAGACAAACATACGGAAATATAAAATATAATTTTATTGCAAATAGCTCAGGAAAGAATCTTGACCTGATTCAAGCTCATCCGGACGTACTTTCAAACACTTTTGAATCGTATATTATGAATGTGACGATTAACGATTCTTATCCATATCTTGCTCCTATTTCAACCAGCTCCGACGGTGGTTGGGTATGGAGAGGAGGAAAAAATACTTTAACCAGTACCTCTAACGGAAATATCTATTACAACAATGGAAATGCCTTGCTGGACTGGGGTCAAAACATTTTTTATAAAAGTTATTACAATTTTCATTTACAGGGACGAATAAACGAACCCTCAGGTGTGTATTATGTAAGAAACAATTGTTTTAATGGCAGTAATATTCCGAGCACATCATTAAGAGACTATTATTCGGATACTACTGTGGTTATCCCATATTACGAAGGTTCAAACTTTTCTTGTAATACATCTGATGCAGGAACAATATGGCTAATTGATGACCTTGGTAACGGATTCTATGACACATTGTACAGAACTAATGATAACTCAGGGTATCAGCCGGATGAGGATGAAGGTTTATACTCATCTGCAATTATAAAGAAATTAAACGACGATAATTACGGAGCAGTTTCAACGTTTAAGACGTTAATAAATGCTCACCCTCAAAGTTCATATACTGAAGCCTGTTTATACGATCTGTATGAATGTTACCATAAGCTTGATACCTCAGCAAATCAAACAACACACGATATTTTGTATTCCGATCTGAAATACTTCCTTGACTCAAGAATTGAATCAGGTCTGTACAGCGATGAATTCAATTTAATCGCTTACAATATTACAGTTATGTGTCTGGCGTCAATTTCTGAGTATTACGAAGCAATGTCGGGGTATGAATTCATAGCTCTTTACCATCCCGATGAATATTTAAGTTTTCTCGCAAGCTGGGATTATGCTGAAATAGAAGACCTGATGAACGGCTCGGGCGGAATTTCAAGTAAAGAAGAAAACATGACACAGGAAGAGTACTATAAGAAATTGAAAAAGAGAATAGACAGAAAGATTAACGACGACCCTGTGAAGAAAATGGTAAAGAAATCATTTGATAGAACAAAAGCAGAAAAATTCTCAAAGATTGAGAAAGATGCAGCTTCAAGAACTAACAGCAATGAAACCGCAAAACAGGAAATAGCAAGAATGAAATCGAAATACGATGATGCAAAGATGAAAGCTGTTTCCATAATGCGTACTTCAAAATCTTTAACGAGAGAAGAAAAAGACAGGAAGCAAATTGAAGATATTCTGCTCACAAAAACAGAAGAAAACAAGGAATCTGCAACATTCAGCAATATAGTCCCTGACGAGTATAGTATTTCTCAGAACTATCCGAACCCCTTTAATCCAAACACAAAGATAAACTTTGCGTTGCCGAAGCAGGGATTCGTATCTCTGAAAATCTATGACATCACGGGCAGAGAAATTAAGACACTTGTAAACGAAGTAAAGCAGGCAGGATATTACACCGTTGATTTCAACGGCTCGCATTTAAGCAGCGGTGTATATTTCTACAGAATCAAAAGCGGTAATTTTGTAAGCGTTAAACGTATGGTGCTAATCAAATAAAGACATACCCAACATTTTAGTTTACTTTATCAAAACCCGCAGATACCTGCGGGTTTTTTTAATATTTAATAAGATATTGCAAGATCTTGATAGAATGATTATTTAATCACCCCCATTACAAATTTCTGAATATCCAGAATAGCAGTACAACGATTGCCGCAATTGTTATAGTTCTTGAGTTTACAGGTACTTTAGGCAGTTGTTTATTAAAAACTACCAGTTCAATAAAATAAACAATAGAATAAAAGATAAGCGGTGTGGAAACATAAACAAGAGGATTTAAAACATAAGCTTCGTTAAAATTAAAGTGCAGTATCTCATGCGTACCTCTCATTCCGCCGCAGCCCGGGCAAAGCAACCCCGTAACAGACTGAAACAAACAAGGCGGATAGTAATTTAAAACTGCCGGGTCCCAGAAGAATAAAACGATAATAAAAAAAACTGCGGCTGTTATAACCGCAGTTCCTTGAAATTTCTTATTTTCTAAAAGCCGGTCTATGCTCAATTATTTAACTAAATTGAACTTCTCTCCGTATTGTCCTATTAATGGCAGCGGTACTACTTTTCCGCCGAATGCATTTATTATTCCCATTATGTAAAACACGATTACGGCTATATACAGTATATATCCGAATCCGCATGTTACGACACCGATTATATTGACGAGTATGTTTACTATCAATAATACTATCGATTGTTCTGTGTGATACATCACAAATTTGTTCTTCTTGTATTCATCCATCAAAAGTGGAATAAAGAAAATCAAATAAGCGACAAACGCCATTGTTTTTCCTGATTCGATTTCTTCAGGTGTAATATTAAGATTTCTTGTAGATTCTGCCATTCCCTCTCCTTTTTTAAAAATTAATATTTAAAAAATTCTTATCTGAATATAGCTTTTATGCTACCCCAGGTATTTTTTATGCCGGAAACAGTATGCACCACAGTTATTGTGTTCGTATAGGTATAACTCCCATTGCCGTTTATGCATTTAAGTCTGTAATAATAAACGGATGACGTGGATTTGTTAACATCAACTCCGTTATCCTGATACGAATAGTATGAATTACTGCCGGTTGCACTTAATGTTTTGACATAAATAAAACTGTTAGGTGTGGAAGCACTGCGCTCTATTTCAAACTTAACTGTTCCATTTTCGTCTCCGGTTTTCCATTCAAGCATTATACCGTCAGAATTTGTTTTTCCCGTGAAATACTCAAATGTCAAACCCGCGTATGCAATACCGACTGTAACCAAAACAAAGAATAGTATTTTAGTAACCTTATTAATCATATATTTATTTGTATAAAGATAATTTCATTATATAATTAAAGCAAGTGAATTTTCTTAATACACCGCATAATTTTTCTTATTTCAGTTTCAAGTTTTTCGGATTTTTCATACATTTATTTATGAATTATAACGGTTTTTTTATTGGCATTGATTCAGGAGGTACTAATTGCAGAATCTCTGCTTGCGGCTCTGATTTTAAAGTAATACATTCCGTTGTTTTTCCTGCAATTCATTATTCTACAGCGGGCTGCCTTGATTTTTCATTGCATACTGCCAATAATATTAATCTTTTCTTGAATCAGTTTAATCAAAACATAACTGATTGCCTTGGTATATGCGCCGGTGTTGCAGGGGCAAGGTCAGCCGCAAATAAAGATGAGATAACTGATTCTCTCAAAGAAATACTTAAATTCGACAATATAATTATTGAGTCAGATACTATAATCGCATTCGAGGATGCACACGGAGATAAGGACGGTTTAGTTCTTATCTGCGGTACCGGCTCGGTCTTATTCGGAAGAATTGACGGTGAAATTATAAGACTTGGAGGCTGGGGAAAAATTCTCGGCGACGACGGCAGCAGTTATTTCCTTGCACTTAACTTCCTTAAAAAACTCGTTAAATATTTTGACAGGTACGATGAGCAAGCAGATATCGAAAAACTTCTCGAAGAAAAATTCCAAATAAACAGAAGAAACATAATAGATACAGTCTATCATAAAAAGTTTGACATTGCTTCCCTCTCCCCTTTCATCGTAGAGCAAGCTGAAAAAGGAGACCTTTTGTGCAGGCACGTTGTTGAAGCAGAGATAGAAAATCTTCTCGAACTCTTTGATGCATTCGAGAAGAAGCACAGCTCTGATGCTAAGCTTAATATTGCCTTTGCAGGCAGTCTCATAGAAAATAAAAATTACTTCTCTGATACACTTAGAAATTTGATAATAACAAATTTCCAAAAGGAATTTCTTATTCTCGAAAATCCCGTAAATGCGGTTAACGGAGCGTTAAAACTTGCTATAAATAAATTTTCAAAGAATAAAAGTTAAATGAAAACTGATATAATACTCATTCTTGATTTTGGTTCACAGTACACGCAGCTCATTGCGCGAAGGCTTCGTGAACTGAACGTTTACTGTGAAATCCAGCCGTTCAGCATAGACGTTGAAAAATACTTACTAAGTAAAAATGTTTATTCACTCAAAGGTATAGTCCTTTCAGGCGGACCTGCAAGCGTTCTTGAAAAAAACTCACCCGATATTAGTGAATCAGATTATTTATTCATTCGGAATTTGAATGTCCCTATTCTCGGTGTATGCTATGGACTTCAGCTTTTAGCAAAAAAATCAGGAGGTAAAATACATAAGGCAAGAGTTAGAGAATATGGTCATACAAAGGTAAAAACACTGAAATCAGCTATGTACAAAGGATGCCCGGCAAACCTCAATGTCTGGATGAGCCATGGCGACTCGGTTGACAAACTTCCTCATGGCTTTAAAGTCACTGCAAGAAGTTCAAACGGACACATAAGCAGTTTCGAAAATACAAATGAAAATATTTATGCCCTGCAGTTTCATCCCGAAGTAATCCACACTGAAAAAGGACTTACTATACTCGAAAATTTTGCATTCAAAATATGCAAAGTTAAAAACCTGTTTAAGCCCGTATCCTTTATTCACCAAAAGATAAAGGATATCAAGGACATTGCCGGAAACGATTATGTAATCTGCGCTCTCAGCGGCGGTGTGGATTCTTCAGTCGCTGCTGTTCTCGTGCAAAAAGCAATCAGGCATAAATTAATTTGTATTCATATCGATAACGGCCTGATGAGAAAAAACGAAAGCAAACAAATCATAGATTTATTTATAAAACATTTTAAGTTTAATCTTATCTTTGCTGATGCCTCGGAGTTATTCCTTAAAAGATTAAAGGGAGTTGTTGACCCGGAAAAGAAAAGGAAAATAATAGGTAAAACTTTTATCGATGTGTTCGAAGCCGAGGCAAAGAAGCTGCGTAAAAGAGGAATCAAGATTAAATATCTTGTTCAGGGAACACTGTATCCCGACGTTATCGAATCAGTTTCTTTCAAGGGTCCCTCTGTCACTATTAAATCTCATCATAACGTCGGGGGGCTGCCTGCAAAAATGAACTTAAAACTTATTGAACCCTTCCGCGAACTGTTTAAAGACGAAGTAAGAAAGATTGGTTTTAAACTCGGATTGCCGAAGCAATTTATAAACCGTCACCCATTCCCGGGTCCCGGTCTTGCTGTAAGGGTATTAAGCGATTTGACAAAACCCAAGCTCGAACTTCTTCGCGATGTGGATGATATTTTTATTAACGAACTTTACAACTTTAAACTTTACGATAAAATCTGGCAGGCTTTTGCAGTCCTCCTCCCCGTTCAGACTGTCGGCGTTATGGGAGATGAACGCAGCTATGAAAACGTAGTCGGGCTAAGAGCCGTTACTTCTACAGACGGTATGACTGCCGACTTCTATCAGTTCGAAAAAGAATTTCTGACGATCGTTTCAAACAAAATAATAAATTCAGTTAAAGGCGTTAACCGCGTCGTTTACGATATCAGTTCAAAACCACCTGCAACTATTGAGTGGGAATAAAATTGTCATAATATAGTATCTCCGCTATATTTTCAAAAAACAAAATGGGCTGTTTTCAGTCATAAATTCCTCTTGAAAAGTCAGTCTTTGATTGGCTCTATCTTGTACTCTAATTGGCCTCAAATTGGTCTCTCCTTTTTTGTGCGAATCAGAGTCTTTAAACTACCCTATATAAACAAAAAACCCGCCTCAAAGAAGCGGGTTTTTTTATGGTCAATTCTTGCCTGATTATTTTATCATCAGCATTTTTCTTGTCTCTGTAAAATTATCCGATGAAAGCGTATAAAAATAAATTCCGCTCGGGATATTTTTCCCATTTTCATCCGTACCGTTAAAATTAACGTTATATCTTCCCGATGATTGTGAACTGTTTACCAACGTTCTTACGTGTTTACCGTTCACGTCAAAAACCTGCAGTTTGACAATTCCCGTTTTCGGCAGGTAGTAACTAATCATCGTACTTGGATTAAACGGATTAGGATAATTCTGATACAGGTTATATCCTTCAAGTTTCAATTCGTTGTTTTCAATTCCTGTTGCAAGAGGGCTTTTATTAAACCGCCAAATCTTCCCCGATGCAGCTGATGCAAGCACATAAAGCTCATTGTACTGGTCAACACCGAAGGATGTTAATGCCATAGATTTCTGAGTCAGCAATGAATCTGAGGTCACTACTCCATTGTTATACCTCAGCATCCATATTCTTCCTGAACAGTAATCGCCATAAATGTATGCACCTCTTAATTCAGGTCTTCTGTCACCTCTGTAAACATAACCACCTGTGACAGAACAATCCCCTGCGCTGTGATTATATGCTTTAATTGGAAGTTTCTTTCCCGAAGTATCACATCCTGTTGAAGGACTGTAACATACAAATCCTTCCATGACTTTCCAGCCGTAGTTCTTCCCGTTTTCAATAATGTCAATCTCTTCCCAGTTGCCCTGACCCACGTCCGCACAGTATATAAGCCCTGTTACAGGGTCCTGACTATACTTCCAGGGATTTCTCATTCCCCATGTGAAAATTTCTTCTTTACCTGCTGTCGGATTGTTATAAAACGGATTTGTTGTCGGTATAACATATCTTTTTGTCGCTGTCGTGTCATTGATATCAATTCTTAACATCTTTCCAAGAAGTACCTGAAGGTTCTGAGCATTGCCGTTAGGATCTCCCCCACTTCCACCGTCACCCATTCCCACGTAAAGATAGCCGTCCTGTCCGAACATAACAGTACCGCCGTTATGATTCGAAAAAGGCTGGTTTATCTCGAAAATTTTATACTCGCTTAAAGAGTCAATTTTATTGGGGTTGCTCGACTGTACCTTGAACCTCGAAACAACTGTCCTCAAGGGTGAACCCGCCGTATAATTTATAAAGATATATCCGTTTGTAGAATAATTCGGATGAAACGCAAGTCCCAGCAATCCCTGCTCACCCGATGATGATGAAATCTTATTAGATACATTGAGAAATACATTCGTCTGTGCAGCAGTTACGTTTGAGTCATTCGGAAATACAATTATTTGACCCACCTGCGTAACTACAAACACCCTGTTCGTTCCGTCCCCTGCATGAGTTAAATGCAGCGCCTTATTAAAAGTAAGATTCGGATATGCATCTACAAGCGTTATGCTTGGATTCTGTGCTTTTGCGCATCCAATCAATGTTATTAAAATTAATGCTAAAAATGTTCTTTTCATTTATTTGATTTATTTATTTTGCTTTTATAACATATCTTTACGTTTCAAAATTCACATTTCTCAGTAAATATGAATATTTCAGATAAAAACATGTATTTTGTGTATTTTATGAATTTAAAGCCCATACTTTTTGTTATTTTTATTGATTACCCGAATTTTTATTTTCCTTAAAATTTTATAATGGAAAGATTAAATATTATTAAAGATAAGTTAAAGAATTTCAATATCGAGTTTTATGATATCAACGGTACACCCGGTATTATTGCAGCACCCGATAATGTTCTTGAAATTGCCGGTTTATTAAAAAACGATAAAGAACTGTCGTTTGAGATGTGCAGGGATGCGATTGGAGTTGATAGGTTTCAGAAAAAGAACAGGTTTGAAATTATTTATAGTCTGTATTCTCTTACTTTCAAAGACAGATTGTTTTTGAAAGTCCTGCTCGATACCAAGAATCCCGAGACACCATCATTGACCCCGGTTTGGACGGGTACAAACTGGTATGAACGTGAAGCCTACGATATGTTTGGTATTATCTTTAAAGGACATCCTGATTTAAGAAGAATTTATATGCCGGAAGAGTTCGAGTACCACCCGCTCAGAAAAGACTTTCCGCTTATGGGTATTCCCGATTCTCTTTATTTACCAAAGAAATAAATTACTATGACGCATTCAGTATATCAAAGATTAAAAGAAAACGACCCGGAAATTCCTAAGTCTAAAATTCTTGAGGCTCTCGAGTCTTCGGATTTAAGTATAGAATTTGACGATGTTCTCGAGAATGAAATGGTTCTTAATATGGGTCCTCAGCACCCAGCTACGCATGGTGTTCTTAGACTTCTGATTTCTCTTGACGGTGAAACTATTAAACGAATCGTTCCTGACCTCGGATACCTGCACAGGGGTTATGAAAAACTTGCTGAAAATATGTCATACCATGAGTTTATTCCTCATACAGATAGATTGGATTACCTTCAGCCGATTCACAATAACGTTGCTTATGCTCTTGCTGTAGAAAAACTTCTTAATCTCGAAGTACCGGAACGCGGAACGTACATCAGAACAATATGTGCAGAACTCGGTAGAATTCAGTCGCACCTTATTGCCTACGGTACAACTGTCATGGATACAGGCGGCTTAACTCCTTTTCTATGGTGCATGCGTGAACGCGAAAAGATTCTTGATATATATGATATTTTTGTGGGAGTTCGTTTCACAACTTCTTATACACGTATCGGCGGCGTTGCAAATGATATCTCTGATGAAGCAATCGCTGCTACACGAAAGTTTATTGATGAGTTTCCCGGTTATCTGAAAGAAATGAGAGATATAATAGAACGTAACAAAATATTTGTGGACAGACTTGAAGGTATCGGTTACATGTCTAAAGAAGATATTATAAATTATGGTATCAACGGTCCCATTCTCCGAGCAGCGGGTGTTGAAAGAGATTTAAGACGGGATGAACCTTACCTTGTTTACGATAAAATGGACTTTGATGTTATTACAGCAACTGAAAGCGATTGCCTCGCTCGATTCTGGGTAAGGTTTCAGGAGATGTATGAGTCTGTAAAAATAATCAGACAATGCCTTGATAACCTTCCCGGAGGACAGGTAAATGCAATAGCCCCAACGAAAACTCTTCCTAAAAAAGAGAAGATATACACAAAGATGGAAGAGCTCATAAACGATTTTATGCTGATTAATTTCGGACAGAACCCTCCTGTTGGCGAATCATACGGTGCAATTGAATCTTCAAAAGGTGAACTCGGTTTTTATATTATAAGCGACGGAAGCGGTCATCCGTTCAGAATGAAAATACGCTCGCCATCGTTTAGCAACCTTCAGGGACTTCCGGTTATGATGAAGGATTCCTTTATTTCCGATTCTGTCGTAATTATCGGAGGACTTGACCCTGTAATGGGCGAAGCAGATAAGTAAAATTAATTTTATTAAGATGTCATTATTTAACGAAGAAGAATTAAAGAAAGTAGAAGAGATTAAATCCCGTTACCCGTCTTCACAGGCGGCTTTACTGCCTGTGCTCTGGATGGTACAGGAAAAAGAAGGTTGGATATCAGAAGATTCAATGATATATGTCGGCGATTTGCTTAAAGTATCTTATGAGCATATTCTCGGCGTAGTTACTTTCTATACAATGTTTAATAAACAACCCCGCGGAAAATACCATTTGCAGATATGCACTAACGTTTCATGTATGCTTAGAGGAGGATATGATTTATTTAAACTCGCATCCGAAAAACTTGGTATAAAGAATAATGAAACTACAGAAGACAAGTTGTTCACTATTGAGGAGGTTGAGTGTCTCGGAAGCTGCGGTACCGCTCCGATGATTCAGGTTAATAACAAAGAGTACTACGAAAATCTTACTGTTGAAAGTTTCGATAAACTTATAGACGACTTTAAAAAGTCTCATTAATTGTTCTTATATTTAATCCAACATTGAACTTGAAATAATATATGAAAATAATTCTAAAAGATATTCCTGATTTACATAAGATTGATGTTTATGAAGCAAACGGCGGTTATAAGGCTATCCGCAAAGCTATTAAGGAGATGGCACCTGATGAGGTTACTAATGAAGTCAAAAGCTCAAATCTCCGAGGTCGAGGAGGTGCATGCTTCCCGACAGGTTTGAAATGGACTTTCATGCCAAAGCAAACTGATAAGGATAAGTATCTTTGCTGCAACGGTGATGAATCAGAACCCGGCAGTTTTAAGGATAGAGAAATCTTTGAAAAGAATCCTCATCAGTTTATTGAAGGAACACTGCTTGCATGTTATGCAATGGGAATTAAAGCTGCTTACGTTTATATAAGAGGCGAGTATTATAAATGGATAAACCTACTTCAGGATGCTCTTGATGATGCTTATAAGAAGGGATATGTAGGAAAAAATATTTTAGGAAGTAATTTCTCGACGGATATTTATATACATAGAGGTGCGGGTGCATATATCTGCGGCGAGGAATCTGCTTTAATGAATTCAGTCGAAGGCAAACGGGGATACCCAAGGGTGAAGCCGCCTTTTCCTGCTGCTTACGGCTTGTGGGGTTGCCCTACTACAATTAATAATATCGAAACACTTACAAACGTTCCTGAAATAATTAATAACGGCGCTGCATGGTTTACGGGAATTGGTGCCCCCAAACATCCGGGTACTTTACTTTTTGGTGTCAGCGGACACGTAAACAAACCCGGTGTATACGAATTACCGACAGGCACTCCTTTGATGACGATTATTAATGATATCTGCGGCGGTGTTACAAACGGCAAGGATATAAAAATGGTTATCCCGGGAGGTTCTTCAATGCCCCCTCTCACTAAAGAAGAATGCCTGAGCGCTAAGATGGATAATGAAAGTCTTAAGGAATTTGGTTCTTCAATCGGCACTGCGGGCGTTATGGTTATGGATGAAGATACTGATATACTTAAAGTTTTGATTCGTATATCTAAATTCTACTATCATGAATCCTGCGGACAATGTACACCTTGCCGCGAGGGTACGGGCTGGCTGTTAAGAGTCTTGAAGAGAATTGATTCAGGAGAAGGAAGACTTCAGGATTTGGATTTGCTGACCTCTGTTGCTGAGAACATCGAAGGAAATACTATCTGTGCACTCGGCGATGCCGCAGCATGGCCTGTGAAATGGACTATAAAGAAATTCCGAAGTGATTTTGAGAAAAAAGTTTCTGATAATAATTTAGTCGTCCCTGTAATGAATAAGGTGCATTCCTTACGAATGGAGTAATATCGGAAGTAAATTATACTATTACAAAATCTATCTTGCGGGTCTCAGTATTTGCTTGTATAAGTTTTACTCTTAAACGGTCGCCTGCTTTAAACATCTTACGCTTTCTTGTACCAATGGCACAGTGGTTCTTTTCGTCATACTCATAATAATCACCCGGAATATCACGGAATCTTACCATACCCTCAACCATAAAATCATCAATTTCTACGAAAAGTCCAAACCTGCTTATCCCGGAAACGATAGCATTAAATTCATCCCCTACTTTATCCTTTATAAATTCAACCTGCAAAATCTTTTTCACTTCTCTTTCTGCTGCAACAGCATTCTGCTCCTGAACCGAGCAGTGCTTGCAGGTATCGCCAAGTGAATTTTGATATCGTTGAGGAATTTTAAGTTTCTCCTCTTTTGAATTATAATTATTGTAAAGATAAAGAAGTCTGTGAACGATTAAGTCTGGATATCTGCGTATAGGAGATGTGAAATGTGTATAGTCATCGAAACCTAATCCATAATGTCCGATATTCTCATTCGTGTAAACTGCTTTCGCCATGGACCGTATAAGCAAATCATTAATAATAAATTCTTCTGGTTTTCCCTTCACCATTTCGAGCAGTTTACGGATTTCATTTTTATCTTTGAGGTTTGCTTTGTAACCGAATTGTCTTATAAACTCCGATAGATTAAAAAGTTTATCAGCATCCGGCAAATCATGAACTCGGAATACAAAAGGAAGCGGCTGACGTATTTGCTTTTCAAGATTACTGACAAACTGAGTAACGCATCTGTTTGCCATGAGCATAAACTCTTCAATGAGTCGCATCGAATCCAATCTTTCTTTCACACCAATACTTCTTATAAGACCTTTAGAATCAATCTCGAAATATAATTCACGTGTATCGAAATCTATCGAGCCTTCGTTAATTCTCTTCTTTGTCAATGCTTGAGCAACTTTATGCAATAAAAGTAATTCTTTTACAAAATCGCCCTTCTTCTTTTCTATTATCTCTTGTGCCTCTTCATAAGTAAAACGTCTTTTACTTTTAATAAGACTTTTTGTCAACCTGTAATTTTTAACATCATAGTTTTTTCCCAACTCAATAAAAATAGTGAAAGCATACCTGTCAACATTAGGTTTCAATGAACATAAATCATTTGATAAAATTTCGGGAAGCATCGGGATTACTTTTGCAGGGAAATACACGCTCGTAGCACGTTTAAATGCTTCTACATCAATAGAAGAACCATCCTTTACAAAATAAGATACATCAGCTATATGAACTCCAATTATAAATCCATCTTTTATTTTCTGAATTGAAACAGCATCATCAAAATCTTTTGCATCTTCAGGGTCAATAGTAAAGATAGTTAATTCTCTTAAATCTTCCCGATCGGAATTCACTGAACCAATTTCCGACTTTTCCTTGTATTCTTTATAAACATTAGCAGTTTCTTCAACAACAATATCATCAAACCTATCTGTAAAACCATATTTCTTCATAACAGACTTTACCTCAACAAGCGTATCACCTGCTTTACCGAGAACTTCAACAACCCTTGCCTCAAGGTCAACTACACCGCTTTCAATATCATCCACATTAATAATTTCACAAACAACCTTATCGCCATATTGTGCACCATTAAAATCAGGTTTCCTTACAATTACATCAGCACGAATTCTCTTTGAATCAGGATAAACTTTAGCAAAGCTTCTCTTGGGGTCAAAAAAACCTGTTATATAATACGCATCCTTGTTAATTACTTTCGTAATTCTTGCAAATTCATTCCCCGTCTTTCCTTTATATGAACGCCTGAATTCTACCTTATCCCCTATCGAGACAGTCTGCCCCTTCTTCAGTTTGATATCAAGTACAAGAATCTTGCCCGAAGAATCTCTGTATTGAACTGCAATAGATTCATTATTACTTATTACCACATCACCCGTTAAATAAGTATTATCTTCGGCAGGAATGAAATAATATTTTCCATCTTTTTTGATATCATCAGATATTACGAGATCACTCAAAGCTTCTCTTAATAAACCCCTGTCAGTATTTGGTATATGAAGATTTCCTGATAAATGGTTAAATTTATAGTGAGTTCCTTTGTTCTTCCTTAAAAATTCAATTATTTCTTTATGCAGTTTGATTATATTTTATTTAGTTACAACAAGTTTTTTAACATCCGAGTATCCTTCAGACCTCAGTATATAATAATAAATTCCGCTTGAAAGTAAACTGCTGTTAATAGTGACCTGATAAACGCCCGGACTGAATCTTGAATTGACAAGTTCCTTAACTAACTGACCAAGGACATTATACAACTGAAGTTTTACATCTGTTGTTTTATTCACAGAAAATCTAATTACTGTTTGTGCATTAAAAGGATTTGGATAATTCTGGTAAAGTTTGAAATCAGAAGGTAATTCATTCGAAAAAGTATGAATATTTACAAGATGTCCGCTCACTTCTTTGTACCTTTGATGAAATTCCTGATAATATTGATTAGCAACCATTGGACTGTGTATCACTAAGATATTTTCGTCATTGAAAAGGTTTGATTCATTTGTCCAGTCTGCTGACCCCATTAAAACAGATGATGTATTGTAATTACCTGTCGGGTCGGAAATCATATATTTATGATGCATATTACCTGCCGTTGAATCCTGCCAAATATCAGCCCATAATTTCATAGAGTTAAAGAATGGTATATTAAGTTTTGACTTATCAAAAATACCTCTGATGTTTCTTTCAATTCTGATATTATACAATGCATCAAAAATACTCTGAGAATTAAAATCATAAGTACTGAATACAATGGTGGATAATGATTTACTAAAAAACTTTTTCATTTGAGAATGAACGCTATCCGATGGTCCGAAATATACTTCCGCATACACTCCATTAAGATTAACAATATGAGGAACATTATCCTTTTTGTTTGAGCCAAATTTTGAGAGTGTTGTATCCGGATAATTAGAATACGATCCCCACATTTCATCAATTTCTCTTGTGTATATATAAGCAAGAGTTCTATCGTTTATTTCAATTGCTGAGTTTTTATCTTCGTAAAAGCCTTTATTTGATATAGATGCGGATGATGTCCATACGTATACATTCTGTCCCGAACAAGTACATCTTGCATCAAAAACCCAGTAGTTAGCATTAAGACAATGTCCATTGATATTGTCATAATTCCTTTTAACAACCCTGATTCCATTTGCAATTAATGAGTCAACCCATCTTGAATTTTGTTTTCCGTCATAGATAAACCTAATTATTACTCCATTTTGATGAGCCCTAATTAATTCTGATGTTATTTCAGCAGCATCTTCAAAATAACTTGTTACGGCATCTATGTAATAACCTGATGTAACAATGCGGTCTAATAATTTTGCTCTTAAATCTGCATTACCCTCCGCAATAATCCCTGAGTTAACAGTTGTATCAACTGATTTATTAAAAAATACGCTGATTCTACCATAATTAACAGACTGTGTAGCAAACATCTGATTTGGGATTGTTGTGCTTCCCGAAAAAGAAGTAGAAGTAATATTATAATTGTATAAAGTATAAGGATTTAAAAATGTTAACACAACAGAATGGACGGTGTCCAACACAGGATTGTACAACGAATCCTTATATTCAATTGCTTGATAATTTGAATCACTAATCATCCATCTTACTTTGGAATCAGCCAACTCATTTGTCTTCCATGATATTTTTACAGAATAGACTTCGACCTCCGAATATTTTATATCACTAATTATCGGATTGGAATACAAACAGTTTTGAGAAAATACAAAATAACTAACGAGAATAGTAAACGTTAGAATAATTTTCATTGTATTAAAATTTTATTCTGTAAAACAAAGAACCGCCCGTCCTGCTGTCATTTGAAAGTACATTGTTCTGAGAAAACGGGTCAAAATACCTTTCAAGTTGTATTATCAAATTCTGAGATATATTATTAATACCCAGTATGTTATTTAGCGGATATTCTATAAGAAAGTTTGTATTCGATAAATCCCTAAGGATCTGTCCTCCTAATATTATAGTCGCTCCTCCAAATTGTGCTGTAAACCTAATATCTGTATTATCGGCAAAAGTACCTTTCTTTGCGTCATTATACGTAATATCTGTCTTCACAATAAATGGAAGATATGTATTAATAATATCCGATACATAGTTTGAAGCGAAACTTGTTCCCACATTTGCACCAACACTTGAAAACATTGATAAACGCTGGTCAGCATTAAGTTCATCTTTGAATCTTCCAAAAACAATAAAGCTTATGGCATCGTCAGTAGGATCACTGCCTCCATATGTACTTCCGTTTGATAACACCTCCCATTTTAATTTGGGACTCATTGCGTTTCCATTAACATCAAGTTTAATTTCAACTTCTCTTGATGCGTTATTATTGTTAGGATCAGTTGTTTTCGTGGCATACAGTCCCTTTATGTATAACTCGGGATTAACAACATCACCAGTAAAAAGCACATACCCTTCAGCTAAAAAACTTTTATAAAATTTATAGAATGAATTTTCACCAATATTAACCCTTCCTCTTGTTGAGAATGAAGGGGTCTCAAGGTTATCAAAAGTTATACTTGCAGACACGTTTCCTGTAAATTCCTGACCTGACTTTTCTTCTATAAGAAGTCTGCAGTAAATATCTTTGAGCGTATTTAATTTGATAAAGTATTTAAAATTACTTGCTTGGGTTTTCTTTTCCAATGTGTCGTTAATTAACTTAAAATAAGAGTCAAAGGGATCAAGTTTTGATTTCTCAAACATTGAAAGGCTATCACTATACTTAGCAAGAAAAAGCGTATCGCTTCTTAGTATAGAAGAATCGACTTTGACCCTATATATAAAGTTATCATCATAAATATTATAAGCAACCTTATACTGAGGAATTATTGAAATTCTACCTTCAGTTATATCGATGTTACCTGTCATGTATAAATTATCAGCATTTCCCTTTAACACTAAATCGTTTGAGGTTTTCCCGAATAGATTCCCATATACACCCATAACATTTTGCGTAACTGATTCATCAAGCAATTTACCTTCTCCTCTTATGCGAAGCTCCATGTCATTTAATGTCAGATTCGAAAAATCAATATACCCTCCCAAATTCATAATTTTATTTTTCGCTGTTTTATGCGTTATCTTAAAATCAGAAAAATTCAGTCTTTGTTTCTCAGTCGAGAGGAATGCGTCGAAATCATAATTTACTCCGGTCATATCAAATATAAATGAACCGTTCTTAACATTAAGATTACCGGAAAGCTGAGGTGTTTTAACAATTCCATTGATATCTATTTCACCGTTCATTCTTCCTTTCAGACTTGATATCACCGGTACAAACTGTTCCAGAATCTTTATTTGGAAATCTTTGCTGGCTATTTTTATATCAACCGGATTTAATAATATACTACTTCTGTCTACTTCATTTTTACTTGCGATAAGCGGATTATCATAAGGTAAACTACCGTCAATTAACAACGAACCTGCATTATTAGGATTGTAAAAAGCAACTTGAGGTTTTAATAAATTATTTTTGTAATTAACCAAAGCATCCATTCTTCCAAGCTTGATTTTTTGCGAACTGAGAAAATCAGTATTGGCTTCGAAATTAAGTTCCGGATTTTCAAAAGAACCTTTATAATCAATTTTTACCCTTCTGACGTTACCGTTTAACAGGTCATTTTTTTCAATATTCGGATTGAAGTGTTTTTGAAGTTTTGCAATGCTTATTCGATCTGCAGATAATGAAATATTACTGAAACCGTTTAGTGAGTATATTCCTGAAATGTTTAATCTTTGGTTTCCATCAGTAAGTTTAAAACTGGATATATCAAAATGATTTTTTGAGATTCCTGTATCATCAATAACATATTTTGCCATAATAGGCTCTGCGTTGTGAAGTTTGTACGAATCGAACTGAATGCTCATAGTATCAAACTGAATTCCGGCTATACTTTTCAGGAAAATTCCTGCACCCTGAGTATAAAAACTTTTTGATGAGTCAATTTTTACATAAGCAGACAAGGTTGGAAGATATGAGGAGGTGTTTAAATCTACACCTATCGTGTCAAAATTAATATTACCTGCTGACATATCGGATGCCCGGAAGTTTACATCAGCAAGATAAGAAAATGGTAAGTTGGTCTGATAATCGTTTTTCAGAAAAACTCTTACAACACTTTTTTTGAATAGAAGAGTCGTATCTCCGTACATAAAATCTTCAAACCGTCCAGCGACAGAAAACACCATCGTATTGTCGTCATTAAGCAGCCTGCCCCTTATGTCACACTTAAAAACCAGACTGCTGTCTTGAAGGATTAAGTTTAGCGGAAGGAGACTTTTTATTTTAATATAATATCTTAAGTCGGTTGAATAGGAATTATGTACATAAGACCTGATCCTGAAGTCAGATACCTCTGGATTAGAGAAAAATCCGAGCGTGTCCATATTTAGATTATTGGAAATCTGTTCTGATAATTGATCAATATTGTTTGTAACTATCCCCGGTAAATCTAAAAATCTAAACTTACCTGACGCTGTCAGATCAAGCAGGTTAGATTCAACTTTAACAATTCTTGCTGTATCTGTCTGCGAAAATTCTATTGACAACGGACTTGAGGGTAACATATAATCTGATAACATGGATTGATCCATCTGCACATTCAGTTTGCCTGTCAGATTATCAATATCTGTTCCATTACCCTGCACATCGAATGTAAAGTTTAAATCACTTCTATTTTCAGATCCCTTAACAAACGTTGAAATATCTAAATTATTAACATTACCTTTAAGGTTATAAGCAAGATTATCGATGTCTCTTACAATAATATTGCCGTCAATTTTTGCATAACCAGAATTAGATTTGTAATCAACATTCAGATCTATATTACCTGAATTTGCATCTATTGTACCACTTGACGATTCAATCCTTTGATCAAACAAAACCGTATTCTTAATATTATAGGATATTTTGTTAACCATGGTCTTGTAATCAACTCCTCTGCCGGATACAATAAAATCTCCCGTAATATTACTTCTCAAACTTTCATCTTTGATTATTCTCCCAATATCAATATTTTTTGTTGTAGCTTCAGCATCGTATACAAGTTCATTCTGAGTAATATCGAGAAATCCTTTGACTTCTGCATCGCCTGCTGTTGAACTCACAATAGCTTCAGCATTAAACTTCAATGGTTCACCTGTAAACTTAAAACTTGCCCTTACAATACCCAGATGACTGTAATCAGGTATCGGCAAACCCGGGGTTATTTCCTCTTCATCTTTTGGATTCAGAACGGCATTCCTGCAATCAACATCAAAATATAGTCTTGAAGGCTCATGCAGATTTTTAACCCTTCCGTTTATATCTAAAGTAGTACCATAGGGCAGAGTAACTAATAATTCATCCATCTTAAAATCTGCGTAGTTACCGTCTGCCTTCAGGTTAAGGAATACTGATCCATTCATAAAATTTATATCCGGTAGAAAATAAGTGAGATCATCAAAATCAAATTTATCCGTAATGATATCAACCACAAAGTTTTTCTTTTGAAATTCAAAGTAGTCTACCTTATTCTTGAGTGGATTAAGATTTTCAATGGAAGCAACCTTAATTTTTATGTTGGATTTCTCTGTAACCAAGCTAAGATTTTCAACTTTAGCAAGGTCGTCTTTGTCCAGAGAAGCATTGAATGATAAACCGATTAAGTTAAAATTAGAATTTGTTTTAAAAGAAATATTTTCAACATTAATATTCTTATCGTCGGGAAGGTATTGTGCATTAAGTCTAATGTTCAAAGATGAAACATCAAGGCTGTCTGAAGTCAGTGCATCTATTTTTCTCATTACTGCATCTCTTATCGGTATGCTTGAATCCTTTGCATCCAGCGATCTTAAGGAACCGTTCTTAATTTCAAAATTGTCAGCATATATTTTCCAATCAAATTCGCTTTTTGTTGTATCTTCTTCCTTCTTTTCTGATTCTAGCAGATATCCGATGTTCCAGACAAGGCTGTCATTCTTATCAAGAACCTTTGTGAAATTAATCTCAGGTTTTTCAAGAACCAGTGATTTGATTTTGATCTCTTTATTCGCAAGTCCTGATAGACTGAATTCAATATCGAGTAAATCAAGTTTGAACATCGTATCTTTCCTGACAGTAAGGGAAATGTTATAAAGCTTGAAATCCTTTAATATTGATCCTTCAATTCTTTCAATACTTAATCTTGATTCCTTTTCTGAAAGTATTTTGTTTATCTCATCGACACCATATTGAAGCAGCCAATTTTTGAAGAATGATGTTTGAACAAAAATAATTAAAGCAATAAAAAGCAGGAACAGAATCAGAAACAACTTGCGGAATAGTTTTCTTTTCTTCTTGGGCTTAGAAATCTTCTCCTGATTACTTTTAATTAGCTTTTCAGTTCCGACAATATTTTTAATATCTGAAGACAATTTTACTCAATCTTTCCGTATCTTATCAATAATGTTTGATGTTGAATAGGAATCAACATATTTCAAACTGTAAACCTTACCTCCGTAATTTTTAACTACGTCTGAACCAACAATCATATTTTCTTTCCAGTCTCCTCCTTTAACAAGAATGTCAGGTCTTACTGCTTTAATTAGATTATAAGGTGTATCTTCATTGAATACTATTACAGCATCAACACATTTTATATTACTCAGTACAAATGCTCTGTCTGCTTCAATGTTTATCGGTCTTCCTTCACCTTTAATCTTTCTAACAGATTCATCTGAATTCAGGCCTACTAACAAATATTTTCCGAGTGATTTGGCCTGATTTAAGTATTCAACATGTCCCCTGTGAATAATATCAAAACAACCATTTGTAAAGACCAAATCATTTATACTTTCTCTTATTACTAAATAATCTTTTAACGTGAAAATCATTTTAGTTTTTGAATTCTGATATTAGAAGGTTTAGCAGATTTTCTTTTTGTATAGGAACAATACCTACTTCCTCTACAACTATTCCCGCTGCAATATTTGAAATATACACAGATTCATGTACTTCAGCCCCACCCGCAAGACAAAATGCAATGGTTGAAATTACAGTATCCCCCGCTCCTGAAACGTCAGCAACCTTTCTAGCTCTTGTTTTAATCGAATCTATAGTTACTTTCCCTTTTTTCTTCTGATAAATTCTCATTCCGTGCTCACCAAGAGTTAAAACAACATTCTCGCAACTTAATCTGTCAAGTAGCGAAATGACCATATCGTCAAGATCTTCCGGCGACTTTGACTTTCTTCCGAATGCATCTTCAATTTCTTTCCTATTAGGTTTAAAAATAAAAGATTTTTTAAACTCAAAAAAATTTTCAAACTTAGGATCAACAAGAACTCTCTTCCCCTTGATGTTAGCTGTATCGATAATCCTCTTAATAACAGATTTTGTAAGAACACCTTTATTGTAATCCTGAAGAATAATAAGGTCTATTTCTTCAATGACTGAATTCATTTTATCAATGATTCTTGTCTCAGTTTTTTTATCAATATCATCTTTTGATTCACTATCAATTCTTATCAAATGATGTGAATCGGATATAACTCTTGTTTTACACGTTGTGGGTCTTTTGTTATCTACAATAAGACCATCGGTATTTTGCCCGGACTCCAACATAGTACTTCTTAGCAAATCACCCATTTCATCATCACCTATAACACCAATAAGATATGGATTTGCTCCAAGAGATTTTACGTTTAAACACACGTTAGATGAACCGCCAAGTTTATTTTCAACCTTTTTAAGGTCAAAAACCTGTACAGGGGCTTCCGGCGAAATCCTGTTTACATCTCCGAACATGTATCTGTCCAGCATAACATCACCGATAATGCAAATCTTGCTGTTCTCAGCATTTTCGAATAGTTTCTTGATATATTTTTTGTTCATTTATTAAAATAAGGCTAAAATAAAGGTTTTTCAATGTATATTGAAGATTAGAAATAGTTGAATACAAAGTTTAGGAAGTGATCAGCCTGATGTCTTTGAGAGAAGAAAACCTGCAATCCGTTTCTTGTGATTATTCTGTAAAATGCAGCACCATCAGTACCGACAAGTTTATCCAGATTAGTGTTTGGGAAAAATGCAATAATGTTGCCAATCACATAATTATTAGTAGATGTAATTTTTTGAGTATCAGTATTCTTCTGACGGAATTTGATACTATCAGTAATAGAAGTTTTTGAAGTATCACTCAGTTTTATTTCTGGTTTAAACAGACTATCACCTTTGTAAAGAATTAGTGGTCTCTTCCTTTTTGCATCGTAAACCTTTAGTGAAAGATTATAGACTCCGCTTTCAAAAGGCGATGATACATACTTTTTTGAGTAATAAATCAGGGCAAATGGTTTTATGACGATTATATTCTTTACCTCGTTGAATGCAAGCAGGTCTTCGATATTTCTTTCAGAGAATATCCTTTTACTTTCAGTATAAACAAGCGAGTCATTGTCTTCTCTCCTTATTTCGATAACAGAGTTATATCTATTGAATTCATAGTCATCGTAGTTTATACTATCAAGAATATTTTTTGAGGTTGATGCCCATTTTATTGAAACTGTCTGAGGATTAAAACCAAAATTCGTATTATCCAGAACAACTTCTTTTATTGCAATCGTTTTGTTAAAATTTAAAGTGTTCTGATATTTTTTGAGGTCAATTATTTTATCAGCTAGAACGGTAATGCTTGAGTCATTAATATTTGATTCAAGGTTTCTTATATAGAATATTTTGTAATCGCCGATTTCTTCGTTCTTAAAGTTAAGTTTCTTTAATTTGTCGGCATAGCTGTCACTTTTAACGATTGCAAGTGATATCTTATTTTTCTCAAGATATGATTTTATGTCGAGAATGTTAATTTCTTCATTTGATAATCTGCTTTTTTTGCTTTTCTTACTCTCTTCATTTTTCAAGACAGGGAAATTCCCAAATATAAATTTGGAAGGGTGGTTAGAAATTGTCTGTACTGCAAATACATCATAATAACCTTCAATCTCTTCAAAATAAACGCTTTCCTCATTCCTGATATAATTCTTTTCAATTCGGTCGCGTATTAATCTTCCGGCTTCGTATGTATCCTCTCTGAAAGGATTTGGATAGTTAAAACTCCATACTATATTACCTGCAATTATCAATGTTAACAATGTTGCTGCGATCCATTTTCTAAAGCTAAAAATCTGCCAAACTGCCATGGGAATAAAAAGCATAGCGTTAATAACTATGTACCGGGATATCATATTTGTTCCGCCTGTACCTAATAAACCCTGCAACATCAAAAGTACAAGTTGTGCAATATTAAAAAATGCAAGAATACTAAGCAGGGATATATTATCTTTCTTCTTAATGAATCCCCGGATACATTCATAGGAGATTTTGATGGCAAAAAAAGAGGTGATGGGCGCAATGTAAAAAATAAAAATCGGATATTGTATGAATTTCTGAAGTACTTTTATACCTCCATAATCCTCGAATATTTTATTTGTTTCAGAGGCAAAATAAGTAAAGCTCCCGTAATCAACATAATTTTGAATTAACCACCATACAATTGTTGAAAGTGAAGAAACAGAGATTATTAAAGGAACATAATATTTTCGTTCATTTTTCTTCATCACAATTTCAATGTAGAACACATAAATAACGAACACTATGCTAAACAACCAGCCCTCATACCTAAACATATTTCCAAACATGAACATAATCGATGCAAGAATTAAATCTTTTAATCTGCCATTATTCTTTTTGTACATCAGTGCGTAATAAATCCCGGCAATAATAAAGAAAAAATGTATGGATTCGGGCAATCCTGAAAGGCTTAACCATACCTGAAATGGAAATAGTGTAAAAATCAGAGTTGATAAAATTGCCGTTTTTTTATCGAATACAAACAAAGATATTTTATAAAAATAATTTACTGTTGCAGATGAGAAAATTACATTTGTCAATGTAGCAGCAAGAAACAAGTCTTTCACAAAAAGCATAACAATTCCGTTTATCCAGAAATGAGGAGTCAGCCAAACACCTGAGTTAATTATTGGGTTTTCAATCCATTCAAAAGATTTTACAGTTCTGCAGTAATCATCAGATGATAACCATTTATAACCGGAATTTACTATCAATATCTGAAATGCAAGTTTTATTATAATTAAAATTGCCAGAATCAGATATTCTCTTTCAATAATAATACTGTATATATGCCTTATAGCCTTATTCAAATGAATCTGTTTTAGCTATTTATTCAGCTTAATTCTAAAAGTTGTTCCTTTTTCAATAACAGAATCCAGTAATACAAGTTTCCCCTGATGATAATCATCGACAATCCTCTTGGATAGACTAAGACCCAAACCCCATCCTCTTCTTTTTGTAGAATATCCGGGTCGGAAAATATCCTTTTTGAATTTTTTATCAATACCCTTTCCATTATCGCTGATATCTATAATAACATCATTATCCTTTTCCCGAAGGTCGAACTTAATTAGTCCGTGTTCTTTATCCATAGCATCCAGAGCATTTTTTAGCAGGTTCTCAATAACCCATTCAAACAAATCCCTATTAAGACTAATGTATATCTCAGATGAAATGTTTAGTTCTATATTAACCTTTTTTGAGACGGTACCATCAGCACCATGAAGCCTTGGTATTCTCTTCTCGAAATATTTACATACATCTTTTATTAACTCTGATATATTTTCTTTCTCAAGTTTCGGTTGAGAACCGATTTTTGAAAATCTTGATGCTATCTTGTTGAGCTTCTCGACATCGCTTTCTGTTTCATCTATTATCTTCTTAAATTCCTCCGACTCCGGTTTTGTATTCTTCAACAGCTCAACCCAGCCCATCAATGATGAGATAGGTGTACCTAACTGATGAGCTGTTTCTTTCGAAAGTCCAACCCAAATACTGCTTTGCTCATGTTTTTTAACGTAAGAAAATCCGAAATATCCCAGTAGTATGAATAGTCCACCTATTAAAAACTCGTAGAACGGCAATAGTTTTAATTCCGTAATCAGAGTTGATTCACCGTAATTAACGTAGTTTAAGACAACAGAATCCCTGTAAGTAACTTTAATCGGAGCGTCCTTGTTTTTCATGTCATCTGCCTGACTAAGCAGAATTTGTTGAATTTGCTTTTTCGGTAAAGTTGTGTCTATATCTATATTTTTATAAAAGTTGACAACTTTATATTCCCTGTCAGTTGCAATAATAGGGAAATCAATCTGAGTAATAATCTCATTAAAAATAAAACCATATTCTCCAGTGGAGCTTTGGTCGTTAGCTATGTATTCCAGAGATTTTGCATAAAGTCCGGCAATCATTGCTTCTCTTTTCTGTATTCTCTCAACAAGAAGCTGAGTATAATATAAAATACCAAGGGCAATAATAACCGCACTTAATACAAGTACTATTTTTAATTTAAACGAACCTAATTTATACATTACTAATTATGCTCTCCTTTATTAATATAGATATACTTATTTTTAACAAAAATATCTAAATATATCACAATTTGAACCGTAATTTAAAGATATTGTTTATATTATTTTTCCTGTTGATTATATCTTTTATTGTATCAATTTCAGTGGGAAGCGTATATGTTAATCCAGGAATACTCTTTTCGGAACCGGATGAAGCAGAAACGCTCAAAAATATTCTGTATAATATACGAATTCCAAGGACACTGAATGCATTCTTTGTCGGCGCATCTCTCAGCTGTTCGGGCATTGTTTTACAGTCTTTATTAAGAAACAATCTTGCTGAACCCGGGCTGCTTGGTATTTCTGCGGGTGCGGGCTTAGGAGCAATACTATTCTTTATATTATCCGCATCTACTTTTTATTTAATAACTCCTGTATCTTTTTTATCAGCAATACTTACAACACTTTTAATCTTTCAGATATCAAAAGGACTCAAAGGTAAATATACAAATTTTCTTTCTTCTAATAAAATCATACTGGCAGGAATTGCGATAAATGCTCTACTATCTGCAATAAATGGTTTCCTGTTAATTTATTCCGGAAAATCTTTAACGTACATAATTTATTGGCTGAGCGGAGGACTTTCAGGAAAGGGATGGATTGAATTTTATTCAACTTCTCCAATTATCTTTGCGGGACTTTTAATCTCGGTTTTATTCTCGAAAGAATACAACGTTCTTTCGCTCGGAAATGAACTGTCCATATCATTGGGTTTAAACACAAAAAGGCTTCAATATTCTTCAATCATTTTATCCTCGATCCTTGCAGCATCAGCAGTTTCGATAGCAGGAATTATTTCATTTGTAGGGTTGATAGTACCAAATATTTCCAAGTTGCTTCTGGGCTCTGATCATCGGTACTCCATTCCGGGAAGTATTTTAGTAGGAGGCATTTTTCTCCTTATATCAGATACAATCTCAAGGATAATTATATCACCATCCGAGATTCCTGTTGGAATAGTAACATCATTTATTGGAGCCCCCATTTTCATCTGGTTAATTTTTAAAAATACAAACAAAGGGATAAACTGATGATTAACCTGTATGACACAATATGCGCAATTTCGACCCCGATAGGCGAAGGCGGTATTTCTGTTATCAGAATTTCAGGAACTGATTCGTTCAAAATTGTACAAAATATTTTCTCAAAATCGAGGGAAAAGTCTAAGGCTTTAAATATTTCGGAAACAAAATCCCATACTGTTCACTTCGGATATCTTTTTGATGAAAATAAACTTATTGACGAAGTATTAGTTTCAATATTTAAATCGCCAAACTCTTACACGGGGGAGGACGTCATAGAAATCTCCGCTCATGGAGGGGTTTTTGTAACACGAAAAATTCTGAGTCTTATTATTAAGCAAGGAGCAAGGCACGCAGAACCCGGAGAGTTTTCAAAACGGGCTTTTCTTAATGGCAAAATAGACCTTTCACAAGCCGAAGCGGTTGCAGACCTAATCAAATCAAAAACTGAAGAGGCTCATAAATCATCTTTAGAACAACTTGAAGGCTCTCTATCAGCATACGTTAAGCAAATAAGAGAAGATTTAATAAATGTTACAGCACTTGTTGAGCTTGAACTTGATTTTGCGGAAGAAGATTTAGAATTTGCACAAAAAGATGAAGTAAAGAATAAGGCTCTTCGGATTATTAATGACTTAAAAGAAATTGTAAACTCTTACATTAAAGGGAAAGTAATAAGAGATGGAATTAACGTTGTAATTGCTGGTAAACCAAACAGCGGAAAATCGTCTTTGTTTAATTCTCTTCTCAAAACTGAGCGTGCTATTGTGAGTGAAATTTCGGGGACAACGAGGGATTATCTGGAAGAAAATCTTATAATTGATGGTATTCTTTTTAATCTTACTGATACTGCAGGATTGCGCTCGACGGCTGATATTATTGAGCACGAGGGTATTAAAAGAAGTTTTTCGAGAATTAACGATGCTGACCTTGTTATTTATTTAGTGGATTCCTCGAACAGTAAAAGTGAAAGAGAGCATTCCGTTAAATTTTTTAACGAACAAATAAAGTCTAATAATAAGCTACTTGTATTCACAAAAAAGGATTTAGCAGGGAACAGCGTACCTGATACAGCAGTGGCTGTTTCCATTTCCGATAACGAATCATTATCGAAACTTAAAAAAGAGATGGTACGTATGATAAAGGAAAATGAATCAGGTATTAAATCCGAGATAATAGTTATCACAAACATAAGGCATAAAATATGTCTTGAGAAAACGATTGAATCTCTTGATAATTTGGTTAAGTCAATAGAAAAGAAAATGTCAGGTGAGTTTTTATCAATTGATTTAAGGAATGCATTAAGTCATCTCGGTGAAATAACAGGTTCTGTTACAAATGACGACATATTAACCTATGTATTCTCAAAATTTTGCATAGGTAAGTAAATTACGCTTTATATCGATACCGTAATTAATTTTATTAATTAACATACATTAATCTATGAAATTACCATCCCTTGATGTTCTAATAAGTCAGGCAAAAGAAACAGCTTCAAGATTTCCGATTGCCATACTGATGTCAATTCTTGGTTCATTTACGTTAATAAGAATTATTGATTTTGCACCAATTGATTATCAAGGACAGTTCTTGTGGAATTTAGTTATGACTTTTTCTCTCGGGCTGCCTTTGTTTATTGCCTTTTCACTAATTGCAGAAAGCACGGGCATTGAGAAAGTAAAGAAATATTTGTTACAGTTAATACCTATTGCTTTTCTGTTAGTTTATTTCTTTACTCTTTCAGACCAAATGGATTTTTATGATATCGGAAGATATATTCTATTATCAATAGCGTTTCATTTGCTGGTTTCATTTGCTCCGTTCATTTTTACAAAAGACAAATCGCAACTTGATTTCTGGAATTTTAATCAGACAGTTTTCCTGCGGTTTATACTTTCAGGACTCTACACGTTTGTACTTTATGGAGGTTTGGCAATAGCTTTGCTTTCATTTGATAAACTTTTTGAGATGAATATAGACGGGAAAAGATACGGACAACTTTTATTCTTCATAGTAGGAATATTCAACACATGGTTTTTCTGTTCGGGAATACCAAAACCGGAGGATATGAAGTCGGAAGCTTTTCCGAAAGGACTCAAAATCTTTACTCAATACGTATTGCTGCCGATTATTGTAATTTATGTTTTGATTCTATACTTGTATTTATTTAAGATTATATTCAGCTGGAATCTGCCTGTTGGATGGGTTTCGTATCTTGTTATCGGATTTTCGACAGCAGGAATATTCTCTCTCCTGCTGATTTATCCGCTTGTTAAAAGCAAAGAGATAAAGTGGGTAAAGATATTCTCGAGAATTTTCTTTATATCTTTAATTCCGCAGATTGTATTGTTATTTCTTGCGATATCAGTAAGAACTACTGATTATGGTATGACTGAAAGGAGGTATTATGTTTTTGTTCTTGCCTTCTGGCTTTCAGTAACGACAATATACTATATAATTACAAATTTTAAGAATATAAAATACATACCTATTTCTCTTTCCATAATTGCGGTTCTAACTTCAGTTGGACCCTGGAGCGCTTTTAATATGTCGTTAAACAGTCAGATTAGCAGGCTTGAAGAAATTCTGAACAAAAATTCAATCCTTGTTAACGAAAGAATTATTCCTGCAACGAAAGATATACAACAGGAAGAGATTCAGGACGTTAATTCAATAATGAGCTTTTTACTCGAACGGAATAAGATTAATGAAATCCAACCGTGGTTTACTGAGAATCTTGATTCGCTTGAGGATTACAAGAAAGTCACTGAGGCAGTTTATCATAATAAAACAGAACAAATAATGCAGATGATGGGTTTGAAAACCGATAATGTAAATAATTTAATAAAGAAGAGATTTGTTTCCGCAAGAACAACGGGGGCGAGCGAGATAAATGTACAGGGATTTGATAGATTTAGTCTATTTGAAAGCCAGAAGAAAGATTCTTTGTCTGCGATAAAATCTTATTATGATTTTGAAAATAATGACATAATTGTTTATAATAATACCGATACGATTAAATTTCCGATAAAGTACATCACAGACTCATTACATTCGGAGCGTCCTCCGCTTCAGAGTATGACGATGAATAATTACTTTAAGGATATGCACGTTAGGATTATAGTGACGGGGATTGATTTTAACCGCGAAGAAAACGGAATTAAAGTAACATACCTGAGAGCATATATTTTAACGAAGAAATTATAGAAATAAAAAAGGGCAGAATGCTTATATTCTGCCCTTTATAATAATATTATTAATTTTATTTAATTAACGTCATCTTTTTCACTTCGCTAAAATCGCCTGCCTGAATTTTATAGTAATACACGCCAGAGGCAAGATTCATACCATTGAATGATGATGTGTATCTTCCTGCCTGCTTGAATTCATTGATAACAACGGATACTTCTTTACCAGAGACATCAAAGACAGTAATTTTTACGTTTGAATTTTTAGGAATATCGTAATTAATGTTTGTTACAGGATTGAATGGATTTGGATAGTTCTGATGTAAAACAAATTTATCGGGAATAATCGTTGAGTTTTCATCTGTATTAACTAATAGGGTTGCGGACTTGATAACAATTTCATTATGAGGGTCGAATGTAACACTGGTCGGTTGACGGTAAAAATAGAAAGAGAATAACTGATTGTTAACATTGTTCATTACTTTTACTATTGTATCAGAGCCAGTAGAGAATGCAAATTTAATCATAATCGGAATTGGGAAGAATCCTGCATTTGTCTGAGTCTGCTTAGCAAGGAAATTAACTCTGTATTGACCGCCGCCGAGATTAACGATGTTATAACCATTCTGGTAAACAGGGTGATTTGGCTGATAAAGCCATGCATTATAGAACCATGTAAGGTCCTGCCCGGTCTCTGCGGACATCTTAGCAAAGAAATCAGGAATGGTAGCATTCTTAAATTTGAAGTTCACGGTATCTGTAGCATAAGCTTTTATTCCTTTGAAGAAAAGAGAATCGCCCAATGTATAACGCAAGAGATGCACGATTGTAGATCCTTTACAATAAGTAATTGCATAATTAAACAAGGTGTTTGAATTCGGAGTAGTTACGTCCCAATCGGGAACCGAACAAGCCCAGCCCGGATTTTGCGACAGATAAGTATTTGCGTCTGAATTAATCATGTTCTTATAAGAAGTATAACCACCTGTACGTTCAGCCCAGTACGATTCATTCCAAGTAGCAAAACCTTCATTAAGCCAGATGTTAGACCAACTAGCACAAGTAATCAGATCACCGAACCATTGGTGTGCATATTCATGAAGAGTAGTATTTTCATTCCAGGAGTTGATAGTAGTTAAAGTTTGATTCTCCATACCACCCCATGTAAAACCAGCACTGTTAGGAACATAGCAGAAGCCGTTTTTTTCAAAAGGCATTTCACCAAAAGCATTAGACATATAAGTTGTGGCTGTTGGCAAAATAGCAGCGATAGCTGAACTATTAGCAGTACTTGGAGAGTACAGCCTTAAAGGAATACTATCCGAAGGATGTGAAGGCGGATGCCAGTAAACAATGTTTAAAGTATAGCCGGTTTTTGAAGTCATAACAACTAAATAGGTAGAGACAGGATCTCTTGAAATCCAGTGATAGAATAAAGAATCGCCAGTAATAGTTGAATCATTCAATCTTCCATTACTACCTAATCTAACCTGAAGTGAGAGGGGAACTTTAGCTGTAATATCAACTGTAGCTTTATCAGATGGTCTATCCCAGCACGGGAACCAACCTCGTGCACCTTCAGGTTCAGCGTCAGTAAACACATAACCAGAAGAACCGCTATTGTAGAAAGAAGCGTCGGTGACGTTTAAATGCCTATAATTAATTTTTATATCAACTACCTCGCCGACATTATAAGTTCTATCTAAATTAACCGTAAGAATATTGGAAGTATGAGTGAAAGTTAAAGCAGTACCGTTCACAAGTCTTATGGAATCAATAGCCAGAGAAGTATTTGTAGCATTTAGTTTAATATTATTTAAAGTTGAATCAACCTTAAATGTAATTATATTTGATGCATTGAAAGCCTTTGTGTACGGGCTAAAATAACAATTATAAAGATCGACATTGAGTTTGTAATTCAAGACATCGTATGAATGCCTTGGTGTATTCGGGGAATCCTGAAATAAGTTTTCCGGATGAGTTATTTTGGATTTTTTCATTGAGCAAATTTCAGAACCTCTTTTACTCTCATCTTGAGAGAAACTTAAATTTAGTAAAACCAAGAAGGTAACTAAAGTGAGAACTAATTTTTTCATTTTATAAATTAAAATTGGGTATAATCAAGTAATATTGCAAAACTGACTTTAATATTAAAGTGGAAAAACAATGATATATTTGCTAATTTTTTATTGTAGAGCAGTAATTCGCTGAATCTGCGGAAGAGACGAATCATAAGAATTGAAGTAGTTTTGTATGAAGAAATACGAGGTATACCTTATTTATTTAGGGAACTAAATTGAGGGAATTAGTGTTTAAAATTAGAGCAGAAAACTTGATTTTTTATGTTAAGGTTTATGAATTTTAGAAGATTGAGAATGATGATGGATTACAGACTAAGGGAATTATAAAAATGGGCAGAAATTAAGTTTAATCGCAGTTTCACCGCATTACAACCGCAGTATCACCGCACTGCAACCGCAAATCAACCGCATTATAACCGCAAATTCACCGCACTTTATCCGTATTAATAGGTCGATGTTCGGGGGAGGTATTCTTGACAATGAGGTATTATGTAAATTAGTGTAAATGACAGAAAATTGCATTTCATCGATAATTTTCAGTGTTTTGACATATTTGACAAAATATTGAATTATCTGGTTGAGAGATATTCTAAAGGTTAATTTATAGCGACTGTTTTAATAGAGGAAAGGTACAATGCAGAGTTAGGAAACAAATTTTATATTATGCGGGAATGGGAAAAAGCAGTATGGATGGTTACCGAATGAAAACCATTTTTTTGGAGTCGGATAAATTGCCTGAGACGAGTTTATAAAAATAAACACCAGAGGCAAGATTTTGGGGAGAGAAGGAAATACTGTAAGTGCCAGGGTACTGTTTTTGGCTGACTAATTTTGTGACTTCCCTGCCAATTAAATCATAAACAATAATACTCACCGCGCCGAATTCTTTAATCATATATTTAATTTTTGTTTCGGGATTGAACGGGTTAGGATAATTTTGAAACAATTGAAAGCCAATAGGCTCGATGGGGTCATCGCCTTTTTTATCTTTAAGAATTTTATTGTCAGGGTCGAAGGTTATTGATTTAGGTTCAGATGAGACGGTAAATAAAAACTCCTGAACCTGAGCGTTGTTAAAAACTGTGAAAGTAGTATCGGTGTTATTCAAAGATATTTTTATATCGACGGGCATAGTAAAATAAGGAGGATTTGTGTTTTGCTTTTGAGATATGTTCACATTAACATCATACGTTCCCTGATTATTTTTACTTTTATTCCAATTAATACTATACATTGGATAATTTTCTCCGTATATCCATTCCTGGAAGAAGTAATTAAGATTTCTACCGCTAACACTTTCTGCAACTCTCTGTAAGTCCTCCGTGACTGCGGTATTATAAGCGAGTGCGGGGTCGTTGATATAAGACTTCAGAATGTTAAAGAAAACACTATCGCCAGTGATACCTCGAAGCATGTGAACAACCATAGCACCTTTGGAGTAGGTTCTGTTAGAATTAAAAATTTCGTTTACGTTATCCGTATTCAGCAGATATAAAGAGCCTACGGCTTTTTTTGCATTTGACATCTTAGTTCTAATAATAGCATCGTATTCTTCTTTACCGTTAAAGTGTTCAGCAAAAAGTGCTTCTGAATAAGTTGCAAACCCTTCGTTCAGCCAGATGTTGTTGAAGTTCCGGCAGGTGACCTTATCACCAAACCACTGATGCGCCAGTTCATGAGCAATGATTCCCTGATTAAAAACGCCCATTGATGAGATAGTCTGATGCTCCATACCACCTCCCCATCCGAATTGTGCATGACCGTACTTTTCCTGTATGAAAGGGTATTGCGAATATCTGTTAGAAAAGAAATCAAGCATATCGGGAGTTTTATCGAGCTCCGTCATTACGCTGTTTAGAGTACCAGGATAGACGTAGTGATTAATGACCATTGAATCGTTTAATCCATACTTGTAGTAATTATCGTATCGTTCGTAGTTTGTTACTGTGATAGAGATAAGATAATTTGCGATGGGGTATCTGCTTTTCCATTTGAAAGTTTTAGTATTATCGGGGTTTATGACTGTTTCATACAGCAAACCGTTAGAAACACCTAAAAGATTTGAAGCACAGGTAATCCAAACTTCAGATGAGTCTGCTTTGTCAGAGGGAGTGTTTTTGTTCGGGAACCAATCGCTTGCACCAAACGGCTCGCTCAAAGACCAGATAAGGGGGAAAGAATTCTGTGATGAAAAGACGAAGCTTCCAAACCCGGAACCCGGCGGTAAACCTTTATAATATATTTTTACATCGAATAGAGATGTGCTTTGTGAGAAGTTTATATTTAGTATATCGTTTGAATGAGTGAAACCGCTTACCAATGCGCCTGTAACAGAATCAATGAACATAGCATTGCTGAGATTAAGAAACAGCGAGCTGCCGGCAGTATTGAAAACGCCGCTGACCTGCACGGCTCCATACAGAAAGTTCGGGTTTGTAGTGACGCGAAGATTAAGGTTATAATATTTTACGTCGAAAGAAGAATCATAAACGGCGGAATCCTGCATGTTGAAAGAAGTTTTGCCCTTACTGCATAAATCATCGGAATAGGCGTATGCAAATGCTGCAAACAATAAGATTGATAATATGTAAAACTTGGCTTTCATATAAACTAAAATAATGATGCTACGATTAAAATTCCAGAAAGAAATACTACTGCGATTTAGTTCTACGGAACTTTAGAGACTTATTGTTATAAGTTTTGCAAATGTAATTGGTTTCTTATCAATTGTCTTATCGGGCTCTGTGTAAATAAATGGCGATGAGAAACTGAAACCATTAGAATTCAGGTTTAATACAGACTTCGGTTCATCATACACCCGTTTTGGATATCGGGTTGTGTTAAGTCCAACCATAGCACCTGCTGTTGGCATCAAGAAACTTAAAATTGCAATTATCCACCCAAAGGTTCTATTCCCCTTTTTTTCGCCAGAGTCATTTCCTACATTATTTGCAAGTGCGATTCCTCCAAATTCCAGCCCAACACCAAGAAAGCTTCCGAGTAAAGTGAAACCGAAATTTGCACCGACCTTTTTATTGGTGCCAGCAATCCAGACGCCTCCCGCTGTTGCAAGAACCTGGATGGATACTAACAATGATATGAATGCAACTTCATTAAACACCGAAGATCTACCACTGCTACCACCACCCACATCGAATTTTATATTGAATAAAGGAACACCAACAACTATATATAAAAAAGTTGCTGCACCTCCAAAACCAACGCCCGAAAGGGCTTCCGTGATAATATTATCAGCAGAAATTGGTTCGAGTTCGAGCGGTTTATATTTCAGTGTAGAATCGAGAAGATTTTTTGATTTATCAATTTCGGATAATCTTAATTTATCGGGAATTTGATTATTCGATTTTGATATATACTGTGAATATGACGGAGAATACTGTCCTATAAAAAGATTTACTAACAGCCCAATAACTAAAGATATTACTGATTTTCTTATCATAAAGAAATCGTTTTATTTAAATATTACAGTTTAGCTAACTCTTCTTCCTCTTCCCTGCTTTTTTCCTTCCTGTGGAATTTTTCTTCAAACACGATATAAAGCGTAGGAACAAAAAGCAGTGTAAGGAAAGTCGAAACTGTTAAGCCGCCGATGACAGCAATTGCAAGCGGTGCCTGAGCAGACTGTCCGCCGATACCGATAGCGAGGGGAATTAGCCCAAGCACAGTGGCGAGAGAAGTCATTATAATAGGTCTTAATCTTGTCTTGCCGCCTTTAAGGACTGCCTCATGCAAACCCATACCTTTTTTTCTTAACCTGTTCATATAATCAATAAGAAGAATGCCGTTTGAAACGACGATACCGACCATAACAATTACCCCCTGAAATGAAGTAACGGATAAAGTAGTATTCGTAAGGAAAAGAATCCAGACGACGCCAACCATACCGAGCGGAACAGAGAACATAATTATAAACGGGTCAATCAGCGATTGAAACTGAGAAGCCATAACCATATAAACCAGCACTATAGCGAGACCGAAAGCAAGGTACAAAGCACTGAATGTTTTACTTTGCTGTTCAACGTTTCCGCTCATTTGAACTTCGAATGCGGGCGGGATTTTTACGTCTTTAAGTTTTGCTTTTATTTCTTCGGCAACATCGCCAAGCGGTCTTCCGCTCACGTTAGCAGTAACGTTGACGAGTCTTTCCTGATATTTTCTTTGAATAATAATAGGAGATTTGGTCATAGTTATCTCAATGAAATTACCGATAGGAACCGATTTGCCCTGAGAATTAATGACAGTCAACTTTTTAATATCTTCAATATTACTTCTATAATCTTCCGCAAGCCGTACGAGGATATTATACTGATTACCGGTTCTGGGGTCGCTGAATAAAGACGCAACTGTACCGCTCATGCTTGTAGCGATAGTGTTTGATATTTGTGAAACGCTAATCCCGAGCGCACCTGCTTTAACCCGGTCAACGGTAATTTTTGCTTCAGGCAGATTATTTTCCCTGCTAATTCTAACGTCAGTAGCCCCGGGGGTTGACTTAACAACATCAAAAACCTGTTTCGACAATTTATCAGCGTCATCAAAGTCATAACCTAAAATCGCAACATCGATAGGAGCCGAAGAGCCAAAGTTCAACAGGAATCTAAGGAATCCAGAAGGATTCAGGTAAAAATTAGCACCTGCAATTGCCTGCACTTTAGGTCTAAGAGCTTTAATAATTTCAAAGACATCGCGTTTACGTTCACCTCTTGGTTTGAGTGAAATCTGGACGGAAGCTGAGTGACTGCCAGCATTACCGCCGAAAGCACCGCCGCTTTTTGAATTGGGAACGCCGATATCAGCAGTAATAGTACTTACTTCAGGAACATTATCTAAGACAATCTGCTCAACTCTTTTAACAATGCCCTCTGTCATTTCAATCCTTGAACCGACAGGCAAAAGGATATTAATATTGAATTGATTTTCGTCACTATCGGGGAAGAACTCTGTTCCGATGAATTTAAACAATCCAAAAGAAAGAACGGCAAACACAAATATGCTAATAAGGACAAACTTTCTTCTTTTGATACAATATGCAAGGGAACTTTCATAGAGGTTATCTAAATTATCAAAGAAAACTTTTGTTTTAATCTGCAGCCAATCAGAAAGTTTTTTAGAATCAGGATTGACTTCTCTTTCGCCTTCCAGAGCTTTATAGCACATAAGGGGAGTGACTGTTCTGGACACGAAGAATGAAGCAAATAGCGAAACAGAGATAGTAACGACGAGCGGGATGAAGAGCAGTTTCGCAATACCTGTTAAAAATATAACGGGAAGGAATACAATAACAGTTGTTATGGTAGAAACAAAAATCGGAGAGGCAACCTCAGCAGCGGCTTCGAGGGTTGCAGTAAGTTTACTGACGTTCTGACTTTTCATCAAGGTATAGTGCCTCGAAATGTTTTCAAGCTCTACTATGGAGTCATCGACAAGCCTTCCAACACCAAGCGCCAGACCGCCGAGAGTCATTATATTTAGGGATATACCGCCGAATCTGAAGAAAATAAAAGTTACGAGAATAGACAGAGGAATTGCGATAAAAATAATTACAGTGCTTCTAACATTTCTAAGGAAAACTATAATTATTATAATCGCAAACATAGCGCCGAGCATACCTTCTTTTATTAGAACATTAATAGAGTCTCTAATATAATTGCTCGTGTCGAATGCAGTAGAAGTTTTAACGTTTGAAGGAACGTCCCTTAAAG
This sequence comes from Ignavibacteria bacterium, assembly GCA_041649015.1. Lineage (NCBI taxonomy): Bacteria > Pseudomonadati > Ignavibacteriota > Ignavibacteria > Ignavibacteria bacterium. Next base: position 11,180 of record JBAZNU010000007.1, on the reverse strand, counting down.
TTTTTAAAGCTTCAATAATTTCGTTAACAACTTCGACCGTGTTCGCACCCGGAGTTTTTTGAACTCTAAGTATTACGCCTTCGTTTCCGTTAGTCCTAATCTTTTGTGTTTGTTCCTGATAAGAATCGGAAATAGTTGCAACATCCCCTATTCGAACAGGGACACCGTTTACATTTTTAATCACGACATCAGCAATGGGCTCTACAAGATTGAACTGGCTTTCCGTTTTCAGAGAAAAATCAAACACACCTGTTTTGATATCACCAGACGGAAGGATTAAATTCGAAGCGCTAATAGCCTGAACAACCTGCTGGACTGACAAACTTGCGGCTTCGACTCTATCTCTATTCAAGGTAACCTGTATCTCTCTTATTCTACCGCCGACAACGTTTGCAGCAGCAACGCCGGGAAGGTGTTCTATTTGAGGCTGAATATTATTATAAGCGATGTCATAAAGCTGCCGCTGATCCATATCACTGCTCAAAGCGATAGAAATAATTGGAAAATTAGTAATGTCAAACTTAACGACCTGAGGCTGGGAGACACCAGTTGGAAGAATATTCAAAACACGGTTAACTTTCTGAATGATATCAATCAGTCCTTCGCTTGTGTTAGCGTCCCAGTTAAAATAAATTCTAACTTGCGATGCCCCTTCTTTAGTCGTCGACTGAATGTAATCAACATCACTCGTAGAGCTGACAGCCCTTTCCAAGGGAATAGTAACACTTTGTTCCATATCAAGCGGACTTGCACCACTATAATAAGTAATAGCAGTTACGCTTGGTACCTGAATATCGGGAAGCATATCTATTGGAAGCTGTTTGAAAGAAACCAGTCCAAGTACAAAGATGGCTAAAGAAGCCATTAAAGTAGTGATAGGATATTTAAGTGCGAGTCGAGTAAGCCACATACTATTTATCTGCTATTTTAACTTTGGCTTTATCGCTGATAAGTTCCTGACCGACTTTCACAACCCTTTCGCCTTCATTCAAACCGCTGATAATTTCAGTTTCATTGTTAGCAGAAAATCCGGTTTCAACATACTTCAATACAGCGGTCAAATCATCATTAATAACATAAACGAAATGTTTGTCATCCCGCTTAAGTACGCATTCAGTGGGCAGTATCATCACATCTGATCTTGTATCGAGAATTATTTCTACCCTTGCAAACATACCGGGTTTAAGCAGTTCGTCTGAATTATCAATATCTACTTGCGCGGGCATTGTACGCGTACCGAGATCAACTGACTGGCTTATCTTATTAAACTTACCTTTAAAGATTTTATCGGGATAAGAATCAGTTCTTAAATTAACATCTGAAACATTATCTATTAAAGGCAGGTCACGTTCAAGGACATTAACCACAACTTTAAGTTTTCTAATGTTAGCAAGGACGAAGAGAGTATTTTGAGCGGCACCTGTGGCGCTAACGAATGTACCTCTTTCAAGAAGTTTTTTAGTAATATATCCTGAGAACGGCGCTCTGATATCGCAATAGCTAAGCTGAATTCTTGAATTCTGAAGGTTTGCCCTTGCAGTTTCAACCTGTGCATTTGAAACGTCGAGCTTTGTTCTTGCATTGTCAAAGTCTGCCTGTGAAGCCAGACCCTTTTCAAACAGTATTTTCGTTCTTTCAAGGTTAATCAAATCATTTTCTGCTGTTGCCTCGGCGACTTTTAGAACCCCTTCAATCTGTTTAACATTCTGTGAATATAGGCTTTTATCAATTGATGCAAGCAGTTTTCCTGAAGAAACATAGTCCCCCGCGTCAACGAATATTTTTTCAATATTACCGCTAACTCTTGAGAAAATGTTTGTTTGCTCTATTGCTAAGATATCTCCGGAAAAATTTATAATGTTCGAAATGTCGCCTCTTTTGGGAGTGATAACCTCCACGAAAGGAGTCGGCATTCCCCGCCTTTCTGATGCAGCCAAAATAGCACGGAATCTAAGATAAACAAAGATGCTCAAAGCGATTAAAATAATTACCGAAACTGATATTATTATCTTTTTCTTACGGCTCATTTATTAAATGTAATTGTTTCCAAATTTAGTATTTTTTAATTAGATATCAATTCAAAAGAAACAAAAATCGACAATTTTATTATGGCACATTAAATCAAATATTTTATTTAGTCTATTTTTATTAATTTAAAGCATAAACAAACAATCATGGGTATTCATAAAAAGACGCTTGTTCAGCTGCTGATAAACAATATCAAGAAATTCGATGTAATGAGAGACATATTCTTTACAAAGAAGAAGGATGTATACGAAGGAATAAGTATGTTCGGAATTGTAAATCATTCTATATGTATAAAGAATTTTCTTTTACGGCTCGGGCTCAGGAAGAACAGTACTCTTGCCATCATATCGGAAAACAGGATTGAATGGGTAATGACAGACCTTGCGTGCATGTTTTCAAACAATGTAAGCGTACCAATATATCCCTCACTTTCCTCGGAATCAATAAAGTATATTCTTTTAGACTGCAAGGCTGAGGTAGTCTTCGTCTCAACAACAATGCAGCTTGACAAAATTCGAGCGATAAAAAATGAATGTCCCGATTTAAAACATATAATATCGTTCAACGGAATTGGCAAGCAGGAAAACAAAGACCACATAATAACATTTTCTGATATATTCTGCGAGAAGAAAACACTAACAAAGAATGAACTTCTCGAAGCACTTGAAATTATTTCCGATAGTGTAAAAGAGGAAGACCTGCTGACGATCATCTATACGTCGGGAACAACAGGAGTCCCCAAAGGAGTTATGTTGACTCACAAGAATATTTTTTCGAACCTCAAAACGTTCCCTAAGATTCTACACACGGGCAAAGACGACGTATTTCTTTCATACCTACCGTATTCGCACATCTTTGAACGCACAGCGGGATATTATCTTGCATTATTTTTCGGCTCTAAAACTTACTACGCTCAGAGTATAGATACAATCGGTCTGCAGATGACTGAGGTGAAACCTACTATTATTATTACTGTACCGCGTCTTCTTGATAAGATATACAATAAACTTATAAAAACCGGTTACGAAATGGAAGAAGGTTTCAGAAAGAAAATTTATAACCGGGGGCTTGAGGTTGCAAGAACTCACTGGAACAATAAGAAATCGGTAAAATGGACTCTTGCTGATAAGCTGGTATTTTCGAAAATACGAGAAAAGACCGGGGGCATGCTTAGACTCTTTGTTTCCGGGGGAGGAGCTCTTAACAAATCCATCGGTGAGTTTTTTGAGGGTATAGGAATACTGACACTCGAAGGATACGGACTTACGGAAACTTCTCCGGTTGTCTCGGTGAACAGGACCGAGAAAAATAAGTACGGAACTATAGGACTTCCGATTAATAATGTTCAGGTAAAAATAGCTGATGACGGGGAAATACTCGTTAAGGGAGATATAGTTATGAAAGGCTACTTTAACCAGCCGGAAGAAACGGCTAAAGCAATAGTTGACGGGTGGTTTCATACCGGTGATATCGGAACGATGGATTCAGACGGTTACCTTAAGATTACTGACCGGAAGAAATCTTTGTTTAAATCTTCGGGCGGTAAATATATTGCACCTGCACAAATAGAATATCTCGTCAGCAATCTTCCTTATATTGATCAGGTTATGATAATCGGGAATGAAAGGATGTATGTAACGGCGCTTATCGTTCCAGAGATAAATGAATTGAAAAGTCTTGCAAAAAAACTCGGTATAAATATTGAATTTGAATCCGATCTATTTACTAATCCTGCTTTAATTAAACAAATTGATAAGGATATAAACGAGGTTCAGAAAAATCTTGCATCGTTCGAAAAGATACGTAAATTCAATCTAATACAAACACCATTTACTATAGAAGGAGGTGAACTTACTCCTACGTTGAAAGTGAAAAGAAAATTTGTAGAAGAAAAGTATAGGTACATCATAGATAATATGTACCACAAGGTATAAAACAAAGACCCTGCAACATTGCAGGGTCTTTGTTATGATAAATGTTTCTCTTTTATCTGCTCTTGTTTGCTATTACTGCCCTTACTTGCAAGCACCTTCTCCTGCAGAGTTATCAGCGCGTTCAATAGATTGTCGGGTCTCGGTGGACAGCCCGCCACATAAACATCCACAGGCAGAAACTGGTCTATTCCCTGTACAACGGGATAGCTTCTGTACATACCACCTGATGAGGTACACGCACCCATAGCAATGACCCACTTAGGCTCGGGCATCTGGTCGTAAATCTTGCGAACTACTTTTGCCATTTTATATGTTGTGGTTCCTGCAACAATCATAACATCGCTTTGACGCGGTGAAAATCTCATAACTTCAGAACCAAAACGTGCTATATCAAAACGCGAAGACGCAGTAGCCATCATTTCAATCGCACAGCAGGAAATCCCCATCGGCATAGGCCACATACTGTGTTTGCGTGCCCATTGCATTAGGTCATCAAGCTTACCAGTGAGATAACCGTCCTTACCAAGTTTTTCTTCTAATCCCATTTCAGAACCCCTTTTTTGTATTCATATATTAGCCCGGCTACGAGTATCACAATAAAAAGCATGGCTATTATTAAAGAATAAACCATTTCCGGTTTTGGAAAGTTCAGGAATGAAATTGCCCATGGATAAAGAAAAACAACCTCAATATCGAACACGATGAAGCTAACGGCGACCATATAGTATTTCACGGAAAACCGGTCGCGTGCCGAACCTATAGGCTCCATACCGCTTTCATATGTTGAAAGTTTTTCTGTGTCGGGTTTACTCGGTCCGAACCATGTCGATGTTTTAACAAAAATGAAGGCAAGCAAAATTGCAAACCCCATTATTAAAAGAATAGGTATATATAGACTTAACATAAAATAAGATACTTAAGATTGCTAAAAGTCTAAAGTCAAAAATTGCCAAATTTTCAAAATAATAATATAGTCCTGAAAATTTGCACATAAAATTTTTCGTTTCTTTATTTGTCAATTATACATACATTTAGCCAAATTAATCGAAAGGAAAAGAAATGAAGAAATTAATTTTTACGCTTTTAGCTTTAGCATTTATTATCCCGAGTGTCTTTGCACAAAGAATTCTTATTAACGAAAACTTTGAAACTACGGGATTTAACACAGACAGTCTTCCGCCTAACTGGGTAAAGGAAGATGTTGATGGAACAGGCGGACCAGGCAGAAACTGGGCAGTTAGAGACTCAAACACTAATTATGTCGGAACCAACGCATTACTTACTTCAAAAGCACACGACAGCAAAAGAGCCCTTACTATTCCGTGGAGTGCCGGTAATCCAATAGCAGATGATTGGACAATAACGGATACATTCACAGTTCAACCGGGTGACAGCTTAATTTTCTGGATGCTTATTGGAAGTCCTGAGGGTTTTCAGCCATATCTTGATACTATGCAGGTATGGACTTTGCTCGAACAATCTTCAGGTTTAACTCTGGAAAAACTTGCAACTATTAAGAGCAATGATAGTGCAGGCGTTCCACTTGCGAATAATGTTTGGATGGAACATAAATTTTCACTTACTGCATTTGCAGGTCAGAAAATTTGCCTTGGATTCAGATATTATATGAACACTACTAATGATGGATTCTGGTGCAATATCGATGACGTATTAGTCGGAAACCGAGCCAGCGTAGGCATTTCTCAGATAGGTACAAACGTCCCAAAGAAATACGCTCTTAGCCAAAACTACCCAAATCCGTTTAATCCTACAACAAAGATTAAATTCGATGTCCCTAAAAATGGAAGTGTTTTGCTTGAAGTCTATAACAATCTCGGACAGCTTGTAAAGACTCTGCACAACGGTAATACAAATGCAGGCTACTACGAAACAAACTTCGACGGAAGCGGACTAACAAGCGGTATCTACTATTACAAACTTACATCACAGGATTTCGTACAAACAAAGAAAATGATTCTTGTGAAGTAAAATTTCACATTTTCTATGCGTCAACCCGCCCCGATTCATCGAGGCGGGTTTTTTATTTCGATCCCCATAATTTTATTCTACGAATTATTATCAAGAAACCGTGTTCGATATCAGTGTCAATCTTAAATCAATCAGTTTTTGTCGTGCGTTCTTTTATAATCTCAATCAGCGTTTATATGTTTAATCCGTGAAATCTGTCTGCCAGTTGCTGTCAGGTGTTCTATTATTACGCCTCAAATTAAAAAAAGGCGGAAACCTTCGCTCCCGCCCTTTACTATTTTTCTATTACCTTCTAAGCCTATGCAGGTGAATTATACGTCTCAGTAAACAATTCTTTATAATCCTTCTGAAGCAATGCATTCTTCACATCCTTTGTTATTGAAGCACATTTATTCAGAACCATAAAAACATTATCCACAAAAAGTCTTATCTCGTCAAAGTCCATCGTTTGCGGCTTCTGGCTTATCGCTTCAAAAAGTTCAAGCTGTAATTTATCGAGAAGTGCAACTGAATATTTGGATTTTAATAATCATAAAATATGAGTAAATAACATTACCTAAAGTAAATCTATATTTTATTTAATTCAAAATATATAATATTATGAAAGTTTTATATTACCTCAAAAGTTCAAAATTAACAATACTTTCATTTCAGATTCTATTACTTTTATTTACCGTCTCTTCTTATTCCCAGTCAGGGTGGTTTTCTCAGCCGTTGCCAGTGAATGGACAGGTTAATGATCTTAAATTTATTAATGCAAACACTGGATTGATTTCTATGGATCCCGCAATAACACTTAGAACAATAAATGGAGGGTTTAATTGGTTAATAATTTTACCGGGTCAATATGTTGGTAATTTTGAAATAATTGATACAAGTACAGTATATGCAAATGGAATGAGTGCAAGCGGATATGGTATGTTATTAAGATCATACGATCTTGGTATTTCGTGGGATAGTCTGCCATTAGCAGGTTCCTGGACAGTAAACGGACTCTCATTTGTTAACCGTGACACCGGCTGGGTAGGCGGCACTGCTAGCGGGTTGCCATTTCTATGGAGGACAACAAATGCAGGAGTAACCTGGAACGTTCAATCAACCAATACAGGATTTGGAAAAGTGTTCTTTCTGAAGAACAAAGTAAACGGAGAGTATGTTGGTTGGTCAACGAATTATTCTGATCTATGGAAAACCACAAATTCGGGCGTAAATTGGATACAAATACAACAGTCATTTGGTATATCAAAGTTGTATTTTTTAGACGAGAATATAGGCTATGTTTCAGCGGGTGATAAATTCAAGAAAACTACAAATGGGGGTTTAAATTGGAATGTATATAACCTTCCAAATTTGAATTATATAGTTGGCAAGACTATTGCTGATTTTGAATTTGTAAATAAAGATACAATATATGGAGATAATGGAATTAGGTTTTTTGATGTTGGTGCAAAATATAGAGGAATTATCTGGATTTCAACCAATGGTGGTGTAAATTGGAACTTTCAACAACCTGATACATCATTTGGACAAATACAATTTACTGGAATTGATTTTGCAAATAAGGATACAGGGTGGAGTCTTGGATATAATATTGGAATCCGAACTAATGACGGTGGAGGACCTATAATAATAACCGGAATAAACAATCAAATAACAACCAAACCCGAACTGTTCATTCTTGAACAGAATTATCCAAATCCTTTTAATTCATCAACAAGAATAAACTTTTCTATATCAAGACCTTCATTTGTTTCATTAAACGTCTATGACATAACAGGAAAGGAGGTATTAAAGGTATATAACTACGAGTTTTTCACGTCAGGCAATTATTATGCGGGAATTGATATAGGAAAGATGGGTTTGTCTTCAGGTGTGTATATTTATAGAATGCGGGCTTCTGACATAAAAAGCAATAATGTTTTTGAGCAGTCAAGAAAACTTGTTTATGTAAAGTGATTAAAAATTTATTATTATCAGGTTTTTTAAATCAAACATTTTTTAGAATTTAAATAAATTTTAAAATGAGAAAATTAAAATTTATACTTGCAATGATTACAGTAGTAATTATAGCATTCACGAGTTTATCACAGTTAAATTCACAGAACAACCCTAATATGAAAAAAGGGTTTTATCTGGGACCAATGAGCCACTACTTTTTAAATGTTCTTGAAACAAGATCCCACCATCAATGGTATCAGGATTTATCCTACAATATGATGCATAGTTATTGTGCACATCTGGATTACTTTCCGAGCGAATGGAGCAATACAACTCAAAGAGACGGGGGATTTTTTGAACCCATCAAAAATTATCAAAGCGAGATGATTCAGGTAATCACGAACTGGAAGAATATCGCAAATGACAATTCTTTGATATTTGAAAGAGAAAAAATACTTCGCCCTGCTTATGGACAGAGATTTACATATCAGGCAGAAGACCCTGGAACGTGGCATTTAAAGTTTCCTTCATTCGGATATGCAAGCACAAATGTAACAGGTGAAAATGTAGATGATGATTTTACGGGCGTAACGATAAGAGGCAGATATTGCAAAGCAGGAAGAGATTCTGCGGGATTTATGGTAAAAGGTTTATATGAAAACTGCAGTCAGACAAATAACCTAACAAGGAAGCCGGACTCAACTAACAGCAGCGGCTGGGAAAGATTGTATTCTGATATTAAACAAAGTGAATATAAAATGCGTTGGTTTATCAAACCAAGGATGAGAATTGATTCTGTTTATGCAAAAACACATCCTAACGATACCGTTGTTATTGTTTATGTAAAGAATTTCAACGGTGATATTTTTGATACTACTTATATTAAATGCATAAATTTTTTAACTAAAGTAGGATTAAATTATTATTATGATGGGAGTTACCTCGAGAGATATTTTAATTCCAATTTACCAATTTTGGATACAGCTAATTTCCTCTCCGTCCTTGCAGATTCACTCGCTGTAGGAAAACGCGGCAGCCCAGACAAACCCGACTTTTTAAGTCAAATTGATTACCAGATAAAATGGCATGGCAAGGTTGATGTATGGCTTGACTACGTAAGAGTTGATGACTCATGGGCGCATTATCTTTTTACGGATACTTATGAAAATGAAATATTACCTGGGAATCAAAATCCCTGGAAATTTCATTTACGAATCAAAGAAGAAGTCGAAGCATTTGTTGAAACAAACAATGGACTTGGCTATTTCTGGGTTGACGAAGTGCAATATCCGAATCTGGAATGCATAGGTGAAGTTAACAAACTTGTAAAAAAGTACTCCAACAATCAAATGTCATTAATCTTTATCACTGACCCTAAAGCATTTATAGATTGGACCGCACTAAGAAACAAAAATATTGCGGATGAAAGACAATGGGATGTTTGTATGGACAAAGCAATAAGCGACAGCGCTCTTACGGATATAATGATAACACAATGGTTTCCTTTTTATTATACCTTAAGATATCCTGATGTATTTCCAAACATTCCTTCGACATATCACATTAGTCAATATGTTTTCCCTGCATCAAATTATTGTGCCTATACATCTGACAACGAGTTTAGTGTTCAGAATTCTATCTCCTGGTTCGTACGCCAGCAAAAATATTTTTATAAAAAAGCCAGAGATAAAGGATTAATATACGGCGTAATAAATCAGATTAACAGCGATGAGAATAATATTACTGGTTCCGGATTGGCTGGTGATTGGGGAATAAGGGAGCCAACTAATGAAGAAATCTCATTACTAATGCATACATCCATGGCATATGGAGCTAAAATCATGCTTGAATTTTCTTATACAAGTAAATTACAGGATACCGGTAAACACTCTTATAATTGGGGATTAACAACTTCCGACAGTATTTTCTCGGGGAAAAGGGATACAAATTATTATGGTCAGCATAAATGGGATTTTGTAGCAAATTTAAATTATAAGATTAAAAGAACAGGCGACTATATGTATCCCATGAACCTACCAAATGAACATTTGATACATGATAAAACACTAACGGTAAACCCTGTAACATATCCTGACTGCACTGAATGCGGATATACAAATTACGAATATGTAAACGATATAAAAAGTTTGGCACCATATCTAAATGGTGCAACGGTTCCCTGCAATCAAACAGAAGGAGGAGATTATGATAATTTGATTAAAAGATTTTGGGAGCTGGGGTTTTTTAAAACAAATCCTGCATCATCAAAACCTTTCGATAAAAGCAAGTATCTTTATGCTGTAAATAAAAGAACTTATCCGGTTAATGATGCCAATGTTTTCGGAGACATAAGAGTATTGAAAATTAAATTTAACCCCTCTCAATTACCTGGATTTAATAACTGGGTAATAAAGGAAGCAGTAACAGATTCCGTAATATCATACTTTAATAAATCTACAACTGAATTCGTGTATGCCGGAGAATTCCAACCAGGTGAAGGAAAGCTTCTTAAAATCGCTCCCGTAATGCAGGAAGGGGGAACGTTCGTATGCGATGAGGAAGTAATTTCTTCAACATTTGTGTGCGACAGCATTGTTTTCAATAACAACCATGAATTAAGGCTTTATCAGGGAACCACAATTAAGTTTAATCCGAAAGGTAAAATAGTATTCTCGGGAGGAAGTTTTTATTCAGGTATCTTACCCCAGAATTCATCTCCTACAATGACAGAATTTTCCGGAAACAACTGTTACTGGGAAGGTATATCATTTATAGGCGGCACGGATATACACATTTCAAATTCCGTATTCAAGAATATAGCTTACGAACCTCAGGGGGGATTGGACGCACAATATCAAAACTGTGCTCTCAGTATTATTAACTGCAATGATATTACAATAAACAGCAGTCAGTTTTATATAGACACTAAGTCAGGCGCAATCTATTATCAGTACAGCAGTTGCGAAAACCCATGGTGGCGAAATGCTTATATAGGCGGGAATAGCTTCATAATAAATGAAACAAATATTAGCAGCCCTTTGGTAACTTCATTTAACTCTTTGTCTGCAATAGAAACTCCAATAAGACTTGAGGGCAACTATTTTAACAACATTTCGGGAGTATCTGCAATCGCAGCGGCTGTTAACGGAGTCTGCGGAGGAACAATTAAAAATAATAATTTCAATAACTTCTCAGACGGCGTTATAGCAACAAACTCAAGTATAGATTTGTATTATAACCGGTTTTACTCGGAAATAATCGGAGCAAAATCAATCCAGGGATTTTCAGAAA